>DAIPZN010000041.1:0-34635 GCA_036782195.1 Cyclobacteriaceae bacterium
ACATTATATTTTGGAAAAAATATGAATTAGCTGCCTCTGGTCTTCTTGTTGGTTTTCTGGCAATTAGGCGTATAATCAGCTCAAATAGGAGGATCCAGCTAAGGGATTACTTTAGGAATATATAATTGAGATCTGAAGCTTGGCACCGGAAGCGATATCTTGTTTTAAAAGAGATAATTGGTAATGTTCTTATTGTAAGACTCCTGCTATCCAAGTGCACCATTGATGATATGCCATAAAATTCTGTAAATAACCGATTTACAGGTCAGTTTCCATCCGTACCTCATGCCATAATACCATACAAGATTAAATACACTGAAGAAAAATAATTCTGATCCCTGAATAGATAATCAGTTCATTATCAACCAGCATTATGAAAACAACAAATTTAAATAAGGCAAATTCTTATCAATCTGGATTTAAAATATCGCTATTGCTCATGATTTTCCAGTTGATAATTACTTCTGTGGCTGCACAGGAAGTAGGAATCACGAAGCAGTTTAGCATTCACGGAGGGTTTAATATAGGTCTATTGGACAACGGCATGGGACCCAGTCTGGCATTTCATTATTATCCTGGGAAATTAAAGTTTGTCCAATCTGAACTGGCTATTGCTTTTGACCATCAAAGTGGAAAATCTTTTATGAGCGGCTCCCGGTATAGTTCCACAGGTATTTCAATGTTAGGAGGATTAAGAGTCAATTTCCGACCAGGAAAAAATTGGAATCCGTCAGTGGTTCTACTGCCTGGTTTGATAGTAGGAAGTGAGAACTCCGACAGGAAAAACGATTTAAATCATAGCGGTTTTTCCCCTGCTGTTCATTTTGGAATATCGAACACCATTTCAAATAAACATATGATCACTTTGGGGGTATTTGAAGGTGGTTTTATACAAGGATTTAGCTTTAAATATGGCTTACTATTTTAAAATCACATTTTTTGGAGTATGAAATTTTAAACTTTTATAATAAATCCGTGGTGAATAAAACAGGCCACCACAGATATGCACAGATTCACACAGATTAAAATCAAAGAAATCTGTGATAATCCGTGTAAATCCGTGGTAAATAAACTGGCCACCACAGATTATCACAGATTCACACAGATTATTACGAATTGAAATCTGTGGTAATTCCGTGGTGAATAAAAAAGTCCACCACAGATAAGCACAGATTCACACAGATGATTGCAAAAAGAAATCTGTGATAATCCCTGTAAATCCGTGGTGAATAAACAGCCCACCACAGATAAGCCCAGATTTACCAACTTGCCCTTTTCGCTTGATTTTAAGTGAATTATTTTAGAGATTACCCCTAACGGACTCTCTATGAAAAAGACTGCGGTAATCCTGGTTTCTTTATGCGCAATTTTGCTGATCCTTTTCTTGGTACGGCCAGAGGCTCCTGTGGATTTCAATACCGATGTCAAACCTATACTCAACAGGCATTGCATCTCCTGTCATGGCGGTGTCAAGAAAAACGGTGGGTTTAGCCTCCTTTTTGAACATGAAGCATTGGCTGTGAATGATTCGGGATTTCCGGCTATAGTTCCCGGTAGCCCCAACCAGAGTGAAATGATCAAAAGGCTACTGGAAAAAGACCCTGAACTTCGGATGCCTTACAACAAACCCGCGCTTTCTTCCCAAGAAATAGCTGTCCTGAAAAAATGGATCAAGCAAGGTGCTAAATGGGGTAAACATTGGGCATATCAACCCGTCCAAAAACCAAAAATTCCAGAACTAGCAAAGCAATTTAATATTCCGTCTGAAAGCCATTTGGACAGGTTTGTCTTCCAAAAGCTAAAGGAGCAAGAAATGTCGCCGGCCCCCAAAGTGGATAAAATGCTCCTGCTGCGCAGACTTGCATTGGACATTACCGGTTTACCTCCTTCACCTGATCTGGTTCGGCAATGGCAAAACAACAACCTTTCATACGAAGCTCTTGTAGATAAGCTGCTTGACAGTCCTGCCTATGGTGAAAAGTGGGCAGCATGGTGGTTGGACTTGGCCAGATATGCAGATTCAAAGGGATATGAAAGAGATCCTGGCCGGAACATCTGGCCTTATCGGGATTGGGTGATCCGCTCATTCAATGAGGATATGCCTTTTGACCAGTTTACCATTGCACAGCTGGCAGGTGATCTTTTGCCCGATCCAAGTCAAGAAGAGCTTATTGCCACCGCTTTCCACCGTAACACCATGAACAACGATGAAGGCGGCACTGAAGATGAGGAGTTCAGGGTGGCAGCAGTGCTGGACCGTGTCAACACCACCTATGAAGTATGGCAAAGTACAACCATGGCCTGTGTGCAGTGCCATAGCCATCCCTATGATCCCATTGTGCATGAGGATTATTTCAGGTCAATGGCCTTTTTTAACAATTCCAGAGATGAAGATACCACAGATGAAGAACCAAAAATCAGGATTTATGAAGATGCGGATCAGGCTAAACTCTCCGGTATTAAGTCTTGGCTGAAGCAACATGTTTCAAATAAACAGTACAAAGAATACCTGGATTTTTTGAATTTTCAGGAACCCAAATACCATGCCCACAACAGTACAGGTTTTGTCAACGGGGAATTGATTGATACCAAATGGCTAGGCTTGTGGCCTAAAGGATCTGCTTATCTGAAAAACGTCTTTACTGGTGGCTCAGATAGAATGTTGATGAACTACTGGGCCTCACATGACGGAACCAAGATGACTATCCGAAATGGTGGTCCTTCTGGAGAAGTGCTGAGTGAATTCAATATTGACCGTACCGGGGCAATTACCAGAAGCATTCCTTTTAAACCGGTTCATGAAAAAATAGACCTCTACATCAGCGTAGAAAATCCTGCTATTGGAGCGCAACAGGCTACTTCAGCCATCAGCTGGTTCGCTTTTGTTCCTGAAATATCAGGTGACAATAAGAAGGAGATTGACAAAGACTTTATTGACCTTCTCAACAAGCGTCCGCTTACCACCCCGATATTGATTGAAAACCCTACTTATATGCAGCGGCAAACCCATGTGTTTGAAAGGGGCAACTGGATGCTGCATGGGGATATAGTCAGTCCTGCAACACCAGCTGCACTCAACCAATGGAAGTCCGAATGGCCACAGAACAGACTGGGTTTTGCCTATTGGTTGACAGACAAAGAGAATCCTTTGACAGCAAGGACTGCTGTCAACAGAATCTGGGATCAACTTTTTGGGATGGGTTTGGTCAGTACACTTGAAGATATGGGGAGCCAATCGGATCCTCCTGTATATCCCGAGTTGTTGGATTACCTGTCTTGGCAATTCATGCATACCCATAATTGGAGCATCAAGAAGCTCATCAAAGAAATTGTTTTTTCACATACCTACCAGCAAAGTGCTATGGTTAGTCCCCGACAGCTCGCCCAAGATCCACAAAACAGGTACCTCTCCAGAGGGCCACGGTTCAGGCTCGGTGCTGAGACCGTGCGGGATCAGGCACTGTCTGCCGCTGGATTGTTAAGTGGCAAGATGTATGGCAAAAGCGTGATGCCCCACCAGCCTGAGGGCATTTGGCAGACGGTATACAGTGGAGAGCGTTGGAAAGAAAGTGAAGGAGAAGATAGGTACAGAAGAGGGATCTATACATATCTCAAAAGGACTAGCCCCTACCCTTCTTTTGTCAGTTTTGATGCCGGAAGCAGGGAAGTCTGTCTAAGCAAAAGAATAGTTACCAATACACCGTTACAGGCATTGGTCACCTTAAATGACCCGGTGTTTTTTGAAGCTGCAGCTTTCCTGGGCAAAAAGATGCTTGATGCGGATAAAGGTGATCCTGCCAAGGCAATATCGGTTGTATATGAAGAGATGGTTTTTCAGAAACTTACAACTGAAAAGCTAAAAGCATTTTTGGGATTGTATCAAGCAGCGTTAAAGGAATTTGACCACACCGTTTCACCACTGGTCCCGCAAGATCTTCCGGAGAATCAAAAGCAAAAATGGGGAGCCTATACGGTTGTAGGCAATGCTTTGCTGAACCTAGATGAATTTTTAACCAAGCCCTAAGATGAAGGATATAGAAAGACTATTGGGAGAACTGGAGCTGCAAAGGCTTCAAAAACAGACCAGAAGGCACTTTTTGATGGACTGTGTCAGTAAAATGGGAGGCTTGGCACTGATGCCTTTATTGCATGCTTGCCAAATAGGCCCCGCCGGGAAAGCTGCTCAACAAGAGCTAAACTTGTCCGAGAGAGACCTCAATCCGATGGCGTCTCTTCCTCCTCCATTTATTCCCAAAGCCAAGTCGGTAATCTATCTGCACATGGCAGGCGCACCTTCACAGTTGGAGCTTTTCGATTATAAGCCGGATTTGGTCAAATACAACAATCAACCTTGTCCGGAATCCATGCTGGAAGGCAGGAAATTTGCCTTTATCCGTGGGGTTCCCAATCTGCTGGGGCCAGTTGCCGAATTCAAGCAACAAGGACAATCCGGAGCTTGGGTATCAGACTTTTTACCGCATTTCTCCAAAGTCGTGGATGAGGTGGCATTTCTGAAAGCCGTCCATACTGACCAGTTCAACCATGGACCGGCGCAGCTTTTTATGCACACCGGAAGCCCGAGGTTGGGTAGGCCTAGTCTGGGCAGCTGGGTGACGTATGGACTGGGTACCGAAAACCAGAACCTACCGGGTTTTGTAGTGCTGACCTCTGGAGGCAAAACACCGGATGCTGGAAAAAGTGTCTGGGGAAGTGGGTTTTTGCCTTCGGTCTATCAAGGTGTACAATGCCGATCCAAGGGTGATCCTGTTCTCTATCTCAATGATCCTGAGGGTATAAACAGAAGCCTGAAAGGCAAAATTATCGAAGCCATTAATCAGGTCAATATGGAGGAGTTTGCCGCAGTGGGTGATCCGGAGATCCTGGCTAGAATCAATCAGTATGAAATGGCGTATCGCATGCAGCTTGATGTGCCTGAAATCATGAATATCAATGATGAACCGCAATACATTCACCAACTGTACGGTACCAAGCCTGGAGAAGAGGCTTTTGCCAACAACTGCCTGCTTGCCAGAAAACTGATAGAAAAAGGCGTTCGCTTTGTGCAGCTATATGATTGGGGCTGGGACAGCCATGGGACGGAGAAGGACACGGCCTTGGATCTTGGCTTTAGAAACAAGTGCAGGGAAATTGACCGTCCCATGTCGGCGCTGCTCCTTGACCTGAAGCAAAGGGGTCTGTTAGAGGATACGCTAGTGGTGTGGGGAGGAGAATTCGGACGCACGCCCATGCAGGAAAACAGGGAAGGCAAAACCATGGGATTCAAAGGCAGGGACCATCATGTGGATGCCTTTACGATGTGGCTGGCGGGTGGAGGCATCAAAAAGGGCGCTTCATTTGGGGAGACAGATCCTTTTGGTTTTTCCGGTATAGCAGGTAGGGTTTCCGTTCATGATGTACACGCCACCATCCTGCACCTCTTAGGATTTGACCATGAGCAGTTTACCTATGAGTTCCAAGGTCGGCCTTTCAGGCTGACGGATGTGGAGGGCGAGATCATCAGAGCCATATTAACCTAATTATGGAAAGTCTTTTACATCTGATAGGCCGTTTTCATCCTGTATTGGTTCATTTACCGATAGGCTTTCTGATCCTGGGTATCCTGATGGTTTTTTACCCACGGAAATCCGGAATCAACATGCTTCCGGCAATTCAGTTTGCTTTTTGCTGGGGGAGTATGGCATCAGTTCTGGCTGTGGTGACAGGAGTATTGCTTTACCTACAGGAAGGTTATTCATTCGATACGGTATCGAGGCACCTGATTCTAGGCCTGTTAACCACTTTATTGGCTGTGGGAGGCTATTTTTACCTCAAGAAGAATGCAGTTGAAATCAATGGAAGAAGCAAATTGCTTGCTACAGGACTTTTGGTGATGCTATTGGTCACTGGGCATCTTGGAGGAGAGCTGACCCATGGAGAGGAATATTTCACTGAGGTACTGCCCGATGGGCTAAAGGAATTGCTGGGAAAGAATGATCCTGGCGAGGCTAAACCTATTGTTTTGGACAGGGAGCATTGGCAATCGGCTCCTTTTTACCAAGAGGTGATCCACCCTATCCTCCAGCAGCACTGCAACAGCTGCCACAATCCGAAAAGCCAAAAAGGCAAGCTGGTGCTTAGCAGCCCTGATCTGATTGACAAAGGTGGTAAAGGCGGTATGGTACTAGACAGAAATTCACCAGGGCACAGTACCTTGCTGACAAGGATGCTATTGCCTTTGGAAGATAAGGAACACATGCCTCCGAAAGGAAGGCGGCAGCCATCCAAAGAGGAAATAACCCTGATCAGGATGTGGGTGGAAAGTGGTGCTTCTTATGAAATGCAGCTGCATACTGCAGGAATTACCGAACTGATGATTGAGCGGTATTTTCCCAAAGAACAAGATGATTTGTATCCCAATATTGACATCCCAAAATGGGATCAAGGAAAAGTGGCTGAGCTCAAAGCATCGGGGCTTTTGGTAGAGCCGATCAGTCAGGGATCCGGATTTTTGAGAGTTAGTTTGATCAACAGGTCTGAAGAACAGCCATTTGAAATAGAAACTCTTTTTCCGATTGCGGCCAATATAACAGTATTGGACCTCAGCACTGCAGATCTGGACGATGAAATCTGGAGCGATTTGATCCGGTTTGAAAACCTGGCTATTCTCAAACTCAACCATGTTCCTGTAAACGGCGCTGGTATAACTGAACTCCATAAACTGAAGCAGCTTAAGCGGCTTTACCTCAACTATTCCACCATTCAACTTGATTATCTGGTAGCTCTTTCTGAGCATGTTGCTCTTCAAGGAATCTATTTCTTTGGGACACCAGCTGCAGCGCAAGCAGCTTCAGTCAGGCCAAAGTTTCTGGCTAAACTGGCGTACGAAACATACGATTTACCTGTACTTCCTTCAGATGTGTTGGTATATTAAAAAATCAAGAAGCAGAAATGGAGTTTTTTAAATCTTGAATTACCTTAGAAATCACTGCTATTTTTTTTATCTGATACCGTAAACTCATTGACCAATTAAAGGTAAAATGCAAAAGACACTTAACCGATTTCTATTAGCCCAAGACAATACCTTTCAAACTGCCCTTACAGAAATCAGATCCAGGAAAAAGCGGAGCCATTGGATGTGGTACATCTTTCCCCAAATCACAGGTTTGGGATCAAGTCAGACTGCTGAATTTTATGGAATCAAAGATTATAAGGAAGCCAAAGCTTATCTGGACCATCCTGTTTTGGGTGAAAGGCTAAGGGAAATCAGCTTTGAACTCCTTAAGCTGCAAAATATAGACGCATTACAGATATTCGGATATCCGGACAACTTAAAGCTGAAATCTTGTATGACGCTTTTTTCAGCTGTTGCCGCCTCGGATGATAGCGTATTTTCACAAGTGTTGGTCAAATATTTTGAGGGTGAGCGTGATATCAGGACACTTAATTTGATTAATTTGAGCTGATATTGTTAATGTTGGCTTTCCATTCACCCTCACTAATGACCCGGGATTTTCAAGAAGTAGAAGAAAAGGAAAGTCCTAAATTGTATTTTCCAGCGTTGGATGGATTACGGTTTTTGGCCTTTTTCCTGGTGTTTACTCATCATCACCATTTATTTTCAGCTTTACCATATGTTACATTTTTGCACACACATGGCTGGATAGGTGTGGATTTGTTTTTTGTGTTATCGGTCTACCTAATTACCAAACTGCTTACAAAAGAATTTGAAAAAACGGCAGCTATAGATCTCACAAAATTCTTTTTTAGAAGAATTCTAAGAATTTGGCCGGTGTATTTTCTATTAACCGGCCTTTCAATGGCCATCTTTTTTTATTTACACAGAGGATTTAATGAGGAAATCGTTTTTAGGTTTTTAGGTCTGATTACATTTTCCGACAATGTTTTTACCGCGATTTATGGATTCAATCCCATCCCCTTTGTAAATCACTTTTGGTCTATTTCCTATGAGTTTCAACTTTACTTGCTGCTGCCATTTATCATACTGTTTTTGAGTCGGTTAACGCCTAAGGAAAGAGTCGCATTCATATCATGTAGCTTCTTGATTTTATTGGTTGCAAGATTTTTTTTGGGAGTCTTTCATTTCTCTTCTACTGCAATTTGGGTGATGCCTATTACTCATTTTGATCCCATATTACTAGGTATACTCATAGGTTTTGGTGACCTGGATTCCTTGGTAAATAAAATCCCTGCTGGTTTTTCTGGTTTTTTAGGAGGTTTGCTTTTTTTAATACTTCCTTGCTTAGGGAACAATCAGTTTATCCCCATGTATCTTCTAGCAGGTTTATCCTCATCATTGGTCTTGATAGCTGTTTTAAATACTGGTATTTGGCAATATTTTTTTTCTCATCAAGTGTTGGTCTACCTGGGTAAACGTTCCTATGGCCTTTACTTATTTCATCTATTTGGTAACGGTGTAGCAGCTTTTCTCATCAAAAATCTCTCCTTTTTACCTTCGGGATCTCTAGCTTCCTATTGCTATTCTTTATCATTTACCGTCATCGCATCCATCCTTTCTTACCAAATAATTGAAAGACCATTTTTGATTCGAAAGAAAAAGTATGAATTTATAGGTACAAGACCGGTTTAATCCTCAACGCTTTGTTCTCAACAAAAGATAAAAGCATGAGGGTGGTCATTTGAGTACAACTCTTGTTAAAGTGCCTATGAAATTTGAATCTGAAAAAGGTGTTTTTTTAGGAGTGGTGATTGTAGGAACCGCCATATTGATTTTGGGAGTTACTATTCCAACTATATTTAGGGATTTTGTCCCTCTATTCCTGTATTTCTTGATCAATCTCCCTGTGGCCGGGTTACTCTTTTGGATATGGTTTGATACACATTACACTATTTCTAACGGCCAACTGTTTTATGCTTCAGAGCCATTTAGAGGAAAGATCGATATTCAGGAAATCCGGAAAATTTCGCTGAATCAAACTTTATATGCCGGATTCAAACCTGCTTTGGCAACAAAAGGTATCACCATCGAGTACAACCGTTTTGATGACATTTATATTTCCCCAAAGGCCAAAGAAGTGTTTATCCAAGAGCTGTTGCGGATCAATCCTCAAATAGAAGTGCAGCGATAGCTTATGTTTTCAGCTGTTTAATTCCCTATTTCGCCCATTCGATATGTTAACATCCTTAATCCAACACATCCAAGAATATGTTCCTGTTTCTGATGCTCTGCAACAAAGGCTGGAAGAAATTTCGGTTTACAAAGTTGTTGAAGAGGGCAAATTCCTGCACAGACCACATAAGGTGTGCGAAAACACCTACTTTATCAATTCAGGTCTGATGAGGGTCTTTTATAAAAAAGATGATAAAGAAATAACAGACACTTTTGCATCCGAAGGAGAATGGATTACTTCGGTGTATAGTTTTATGCGAAATATTCCCGATCATTTTTATATCCAAACTTTGGAGAAAACAGAGCTGGTCTCAATCAATTTATTTCAACTCGAAAAGTGCTTTGCAGATTTTCATGAAATGGAAAGATTTGGGAGAATGTTGGTCTCAAGATACTTTGTGGAACATTCAGAGAGGGCCCTTGCATTCAAATTCCATTCGGCCAAAGAAAAATACCGGTATTTCTGCGTGACTTCAAAAAACATTGTTTCCCGTGTGCCTTTAGGCATGTTGGCTTCTTATCTGGGTATTACACAAGAGACTTTAAGCAGAATCAGAGCCGACCGCAGTGCTTTTTGATTTAGATCAAATTTGCTTGTCTTTCAGGCTTATATTTTTGTAAAAACCTTTAATGTTTAAGCCATGATCAAGAAAAAATTAATTGCCTCAATAGGAGTATTCCTCATCCTATATCTACCAAAAAATTCTTTGGGTCAGGAAGCAAAACTCTTTTCGCCTATGCCCGGGATTCTTTTTGTTCAAGAAACTGACAGTGTTGGCATGATAGCCGAAAGAACAGCAGACCAAAAGAAAAGCTTGATTGAAAAATTCAAATATGAAAGAGAGCAGTATCATTTTGGTAGGAGAACAAAAGTGAAGTTTTATAATCCAGTTACCATATTCTATCGCTTGTTAGGTATCTGAAAATGAAAGCAAAGACTTATGCAATACTAGGTTTTGTCGCTCCACTGTTGTTCTGGATAACTTATGTTATCATGGCTAACCTACGGCAAGATTATAGCATAATGAAAAAAGCTGTAAGTGAGCTGGGATCTTTGGATGCACCCAATATGTGGTGGTGGAATATTTTTGGCTACATGATTCCGGGCCTTTTCATCGCATTGTTTTCAATCGGGCTCTATAAAAACATTGCCCAAGATAAAGCAGGAAGGTTGCCGCTTTACGGGCTTGTGTTAAGTGGAGTTTTTATGATGATTTCTGGAATATTCCCGGGTGACTTTGAGCAGAAGACATCAACCACCATGATCTTGCACAGTGTTGGAAGTTTTGGGAGCTATCTATGCTTCTTGCTTGCAGCTTTTTCCTATCCCAAATTGCTCAAGGCCGATCCTTTTTGGAAGAATACCATCTGGCCAGGCCTGATCATTACCTGGCTGACCATCCTGTTTGGAAATTGGCCTTTTGTCTTTCCTGAGTTTCCTGCAGTTGGGCAGCGGATTGTTTTTATGTTGTATTTCCTATGGATAATCTACTACGCAGTTCAACTTCTCAAAAAAAGTCTTCAGAACAAGCCTTTAAACTTCCATAAGATTTGAAGGAGTATCAAATTTGGGGTATAGGTCCATCCACTGGCAAAACCCTCCTTATTTCTATGAAGGTCATGAAGAATCTTCTTTGATTAATGCCCAATATATTAGTAACTTAGTTACGAAATTTTTATATTAGACCTATGGCCTTCTTTCAAATTGTTTTATTGCTGATTTATCCGATACTAATCATCGGTGTGTCAATCATCATTTTCAGATGGGTGAATAAATTCCTTCAGTTAAAAAAAGAAAACAATGAACTGCTCCGGGAAATCATCAGGAAAATGGACCAAAGACCCTGAAGAATAAGTTATTGTGCATACCTTGATGGTGCCATCCTCAGTACAATTCATTAGTTGTAAATGCTTATGGAAACCTGGTCTCTGCCCATAACTTTCGCGATTTTGCTTTTTGGGGTGTTCGTGATCAGAAAGCTTTGGTTGGGAGCATTGTTAGCCATTCTGTTTTTCCTAACGGCCAAATTTGCATTGACAGCAGATGTCGGTTTTGCTTATGCGCCTGCATGGTCAGCACTGGTAATATCACAAGAGCTTGGTCTATTGTTATTTGGAGCATATCTCTTTTTCAGCACATTGGCAGACCACCGGCACTTTGATGGTCTCATACAGGTTACTTCCTCCTTTTCATCTCGGCTTTTTATTCTGATCATTCTCTGTGTGTTTATGGGCAGTTTTATGGAAGGAATCGCGGGTTTTGGGATACCCGCCATGCTGATTGCCCCACTCTTGGTCACCTTGGGCTATAGACCCCTTACCTGTATTGTTTTGCCCTTAGCGACCAATACCACTGCGGTTACTTTTGGTGCTTTGGGTACTCCATTAAAGGTCGGCTTTGGCATCCTCCATCCTGATGCAACGGTTGCCTATACATTATTGTTGAATGCCTTACCCGCTCTGACTTTACCGCTTTTGCTAGCCTATTTGTATGGCAAAACCGAGCAGACTAAAGTGGATTGGCAAACAAACTGGAAAATGCTCTTGGGTGCAGGCCTTATCTTTTCTCTCCTTTATGTATCCATGGGTTTGGTCAGTGTGGAATTTCCTGCGGTGGTTGCCGGATTTTTGGGTTTGGTCCTATTTGTCAGCTTCTTTGTTCCAAAGGCAGAAAGGCCTTCACAGGTATTTTGGTTGAAGACCTTTTATCCCTACTTCCTGTTTATCTTCTTGCTTTTGTCAGCCAAGTTCCTGCTGTCCGGCTATACTTGGAGGTTGACAGAAAGCACCAGGGCTCTGTCCTTTTACCAACCAGGGCTGATCTTTATCTTGAGCAGTTGGATATACCTGAAGCTAAACAGTCATTCCGGTAACTTCACCCGCTTGTCCCATTCCACCTTGAACAAAACAGGAAAATCTATATTGACTATCTTGTTGCTAGTGGTTTTGGTCCAACTGCTTCAGGGTGATTTATCGGCACTGGTTGAGAGGTATTATGTAGTACTTCAGCCAGGGACAAAGGAGCTTCTCAACCCGCTCCTAGGCATCTTGGGAAGTTTTATCAGTGGAAGCGCAACTATGAGCAACCTGATGTTCGGCAGTGCCATTGCCTCAGATGCGCTTTTGGCAGATCAGCTACCTTATTTGTTGGCATTGCTTCATACAGGCAGTGCTATTGGCAATTCCATTTCCTTACAAAATATCATCATGGTCAAATCAGTGGTCAATCAGGCGGGCATAGGATTCCCCCAAGTGCTGAAATTAAACTCCCTTGCAGTGGGATTGTATTTGATACTGGTCCTGGTTTTGGTATTATGGATCGGCAGCTAATGCAGTAAATAAATCCGATTATTGTATAACACCCTGATTTTTAGCTATATTAACTCCTGTTTCTCATTTTTACCCCTCCGTTATGCAATTGAAAACCACAACAGAAATTGAGCAGGTAGATCAGGCTTCCAAACCGGCCATATTCACCGAAAGAATCGACATCATTGATATTGTTCGGGGAGTGGCCCTTCTGGGCATCCTGATCCTGAATATCCCTTACTTCAGTATGGAAGAATATTTCAAGGAGCCTTGGTCCCAGGATCTTGGCAGTCCCAATTTTTGGGTCAACGCCATCAATACCGTGTTTTTTGAAGGCAAGATGCGTGCGCTATTTTCAATGGTTTTTGGTGCTGGTATTGTTCTTTTCACGACCAACAAGGAAAAAGCGGGCAGATCTGCCACTTGGCTATTCTACAAGCGGATGATCTGGTTGACCCTCTTCGGATTGGCACATGCCCATTTGGTGCTGTGGATTGGGGATATACTCTACTATTATGGGTTGATAGGGATGCTCGCATTTCTATTTAGAAAAATGAAACCAAAATATCTGGCCATGGGAGTGCCTATTGTAGCTGTCATTGGTTTTGTGGCCAATACCCTCTTTTTCCAGAATGTGAGGGGTGAATACCTGGAATACAAAGCAGTCATGGAGCTGCAGGAGTCAGGAGTAGAACTCGGGGAAAAAGAGCTTGCCGCAATTGATGCTTGGGAGGAGACCAGAAAGGAGATGCTGCCCAATCAAGAAGAGGTCAAAGCACATACTGCCCTGATGAAAGGGAGCTATGCGGCTGTGGCCAGCCATATCCGCCCCAAAGCCTGGGACGGGCAGACGAAGTACCTGATTTTTTCCATTTGGGATATGTTGGCGCTGATGCTGCTTGGCATAGCGCTTTACAAATGGGGATTCCTTACGATGAAATGGACACGGGCGCAATACATCAAGACCATCTGGATCGGATATGGGCTAGGTTTACCCTTGGTCCTCTTCCAATTCATTTTCAATACCATCCATTTCCCCAATGTAGAGGCAGGGATCAGGTACATAGAAACCCACTCCATTCTGTGGGTGGATCTGATTTATGATTTCCAGCGGATTTTGATCATGATGGCGCATGTGGCTTTAATAATTGTGTTGTATCAAAAAGGATTTCTTGCCTGGCTGATGAATGGATTGAGGGCAGTGGGTCAGCTTGCATTTACGAATTACATCATGCATTCAATTATCTGCACCTTGATATTTTTCGGATATGGCCTCAATCAATATGCGGAGTGGGAGTATTATCAGCTGTACTATTTGGTGTTGGGAATTTGGGTGCTTCAATTAATCATCAGCCCGATATGGTTGAGACATTTCCTGTTTGGGCCTCTGGAGTGGGTTTGGAGATGTCTGACTTATGGAAAAGTACAGCCCTTTGTCAGGGAGAAGCAGCTGTTGAAGTCCTAAATCCTCAACATTTGATGATGTTAAAAAATTAGGCATTATTTTATCCTGCATTGCGCTTAAATAGGTGCAGGTTTAGCCGGTTTTATATTCAAGGAATTTGATGGTATGAGTAGATTGGCAGAAGGCCTCACCGGAGGGATGAAAAACATGATGATTGAAAAAGTCTGTATTCACTAAACCTGCCGATCTGATGATGCCCATCCTGAATGTTATTGACAATTTGTGGTGTAGCCCAGCATCCGGAACATCTTTCGGAGCATCAAGATGCTCTTCAGTTATCCGATTTGGACTTATTGGAAGATTGATTTTTAGGGTTTAATCATCAGGTACCCATTTTTTTTCATTTTTTATTTAAAACCAATTCCATATCCTTTTTCCAGTTTAATACCTAATATTTCTTCAATAATAAGATTAGACAATGATTATTTTGGTTATTTTATTAATCAGGAAATTTTATTATTTTAATATCTTATTTTAGGTTATTCAACATGAAAAAAAGATATATTTTACTGTTTTTAAGCCTGATTTTCGTTTGGGCAAGTTGTAAAAAATCCGAAGTAACAGAATCAGTCCTTACCTTAAAGGGATTGGAAGTTGGTCAACAGACCATTCCCATATATAAAGATTTTGTAGGTCAGATTTATGGTAAAGCCGATATTCCGATCAGGGCACGAGTAGATGGCTTTTTGGAAGGAATACATTTCAAAGAAGGCTTTGAAGTAAAAAAGGGGCAACTGCTCTACACTGTTGATGACAGCCCCCTAAGAGAGGGTCAGGCCAGAGAGGAGAGCAGACTATCAGAAGCCAAGATCAATTTTGTAAATGCCGAAAATGAACTGGCCCGACTTACTCCTCTGGCTGAGATCAATGCCATCAGCAAGCGGGATTTAGACGCTGCTTTGGCGAGAAGAGACGCTGCAAAGGAAGCGATCAAGGCTGCAGAGGCCAATGTCAACATTGCCACGATCAACAAAGGCTATTCTAAGCTATATGCGCCTATGACAGGAATCATCGGCAAGTCCAATGCAAAAGTTGGGGAATATGTAGGGCGCTCTCCCAATCCTGTTATCCTCAATACCATTTCACAGATCGACAGTATTATCGTTGAATTTTTTCTGACAGAAAAAGATTACATCACCTTTGCCAGAAAAAGGATTTCAGAGAAATCCACGGCAAGCGATCAGGAATCACAAGGTTTGGATCTTTATCTGGCTGATGATGCGCTATTTCCCTACCAAGGCAGGCTTACGTTTGTGGACAGAAATGTTGATGCCAGCACTGGAGCTATTTTGATCCAAAGTATTTTTCCAAATCCAGACAAGCTGCTAAGACCAGGTCAATTTGCAAAAGTCCGAGCTGTAGTCAATGTGATCGAAAATGCCCTTTTGGTTCCACAAAGGGCTGTTTTTGAATTGCAGGGATTTTACAATGTATTTGTTGTAGATCAAGAAGGGATAGTCACTCAAAAGCGGATCGAAATTTTGGAGACTTTTCAGGACCATTTTGTGATAAAATCTGGTCTGGCTAAAGGAGACATCGTTTTGACGGAAGGTTTGATGACTGTCAAATCAGGGCAGAAAGTCAACATAGACAAAACCACTCAGACGAAGATAGCCCAATGAAAGATCAGCATCATTTCTTTGTCCGAAGACCGATTGTAGCTATTGTTATCGCGATCATTACGGTCATCGCAGGCCTCATTTCCTTAGCATCTCTGCCCATAGAACAATACCCTGACATTACACCTCCGGTAGTAAGGGTCAGTGCCAGATATACTGGAGCCAATGCGGTGTCTGTCGAACAATCAGTAGCCTCAGCGATTGAGCAGCAGATTAATGGAGTAGAGAACATGATTTACATGAAGTCCACCAACTCCAACGACGGCACTGTCAGTGTTCAGGTGACATTTGACATTGGTACAGATCCTGACATGAATACTGTTTTCACCCAGAACAGGGTCTCCTCAGCCATGGCAAAGCTTCCGGAAGAAGTCACCCGTCTCGGTGTCACTACACAGAAGTCCATGTCCAACACGCTTCTGCTCTTGTCTTTAATTTCGCCAACTGGCCTCTATGACCAAAAGTTTTTGGGAAATTATGCCATTATCAACATCCAAGACAGGTTGGCAAGGATACCGGGAGTAGGCAGGGTCAGTGTGATCGGAGCATCTGATTATTCCATGAGAATTTGGGTGAAACCGGATTTACTGGCCAAAATGGGAATCACCATCGGAGAAATCACCCAAGCCATAAGAAGTCAAAATGCCATTGTGCCAGGTGGAAAGCTAGGTGCAGAGCCCGCTCCACCAGGGACTGAATTTACTTATGTGGTACGTCTGCCGGAACGATTGCAATCGGAAGAGGCCTTTAAGGAAATAATCGTACGCACCCATGCTGACGGATCCCAAGTAAGGTTGAAGGATATTGCAAGAATTGAATTGGGGACTGAAAGCTACAGTGCCTTCACCCGGTCCAACAGCAAAGATGCGGCATTGATTTCCATCTACCAATCCCCCGGATCCAATGCAGTTCAGGTAGCAGAGGATGTGAAAAATGAGCTGGCGCTACTGGCTGAAGGTTTTCCTGAGGGAGTAGGATACAAAGTTTCCCTAGATGCCACCAAACCTATTGTTGCCGGAATAGATGAAATTATTGAAACTTTGATCATCGCCCTATTGCTGGTTATTCTGGTGGTATTTCTCTTTATCCAGGATTGGAGGGCTACACTGATACCTACTTTGGCCATTCCCATATCTCTAATTGGGGCTTTTATGCTTTTTCCGATGTTAGGTTTCAGCATCAATGTCCTTTCTCTTCTAGGTTTGGTTTTGGCAATTGGAATTGTGGTGGATGATGCCATCGTGGTGGTAGAGGCAGTACAGGTGAAGATGGATCAAGGGATGGGTGTAAAAGCGGCAACCACAGCTGCCATGAAAGAAGTGACAGCACCGGTTATTGCTACAAGTTTGGTTTTAATTGCTGTTTTTGTTCCTGTTGTCGGAATTCCTGGCATTACAGGGAAGCTATACCAGCAATTTGCCATTACCATTGCTGTCTCTGTATTGATTTCCAGTATCAATGCGCTTTCGCTTTCTCCTGCCTTATGTGCCTTGATCCTAAAGCCAAAACAACATGGAGAAAGGAAAGGACTACTGGGACGTTTTTTTGATCGCTTTGACAGAAAGTTCGATAAAGCCACTGATTCCTATACTTCGTTTACGGCTATAGTTTCCGGCAAACTTAAAAGGGGTGTTGTCCTGATTTTACTTACGGTAATTGCAGCTGCAATTTTGGGGGCCAAACTACCAGGAGGATTTATTCCTGAAGAGGACCAAGGGTATGTTTTCCTAGGAATCCAATTGCCTAGTGCAGCCAGTTTACAGCGGTCCAACGAAGTAGCCACTAAAATTGAAAACATTTTAAAAGATATTCCAGAAGTTGAGGATTACTCTACTGCTGTGGGGTACAATATGTTGGCAGACGCCTTGAGTACCAACTCGGCCTTTGTTTTCATATCCCTGGTAGATTGGGATGAGCGGGCTGGTATGACGGCAAAAGATGTAGTCACCAAAATAAACGGCTTGCTTCAGAATGAAATCAAAGATGCAGTAGCATTTGCTTTCGGTCCTCCGGCCATACCAGGACTTGGCTCAGGAGCAGGATTCAGCGTCATGATTCAAGACAAAACAGGTGCTGACCCGCTTTATCTGTATCAGAACACTGTTGCCTTTATCCAGGCAGCCAATCAAAGACCTGAGATTGCAAGGGCTTCTACTCAATTCCAAGCCTCTGTTCCCCAGAGGTATATTGAGTTGAATACAGATAAAATTTTAAAAACAGGAGTTAACCTCCAAGAAGTTTATCAGACGTTTGGGGCATACTTAGGCGGTGCCTATGTCAATGACTTCACCAAGTTTGGTAGAATCTATAGAGCTTATGTACAGGCTGAGTCCGAATATAGGCAAAATGAAAAAGGACTAGAACTCTTTTTTGTCAAAAACAACCAGGGGGAATCGGTTCCTATCAGTACATTTTTAAATGTCAAAGAAGTCAGTGGACCAGAATATACCAACCGTTTTAACCTGTTTCGATCGGCAGAAGTCACGGGAGTGCCGGCAGCTGGCTATAGTTCTATTCAGGCATTGGATGCTTTGGAGGAAGTTGCCAAAGAAGTGTTGCCAGACAATATGACTTTCAGTTTGAATGGGATGAGCTATCAGGAGAAAAAATCCTCAGGTTCAGCGGGATTGATATTTGCGTTCTCCTTTTTTCTGGTATTCCTGATTCTAGCTGCACAGTATGAAAGCTGGTCCCTGCCTTTCAGCATTTTGTTAGGTACACCCTTTGCCATCTTTGGTGCTTTCCTGTTCCTGTCATTTGCACGGGTATTCAGTCTGAGTTTTGAAAATAACATCTTCGCCCAGATTTCACTCATTCTTTTGATCGCCATGGCAGCCAAAAATGCAATCCTGATTGTAGAATTTGCCAAAATGAAATTCGACGAAGGGCTTTCTTTGTTTGACGCAGCCGTTGAAGCTGCCAAACTAAGGTTTAGGCCCATCTTGATGACTGTCTTTTCTTTTGTGCTGGGCATTTTGCCGCTGATATTGGCTTCAGGATCGGGTGCAGAAGCCAGAAAAGTGATGGGAATGGCCCTTCTAGGTGGGATTGGAATAGCCACATTTTTAGGAGTCTTTATGTATCCACTCCTATTTATTTTGATAGGAAAGCTTTTCAAGTATGAACAAAAACGGGAAATGGTTCAAGAGGAAAACCCATTGGAAGCATGAAAAAAGTTGTATGGTTGATTTCATTGGCGGCCATCATGGTAGCCTGTAAGGCTGGAAAACCTTATCAAGGAGTAGATTTGCGTATGCCTGAGGCTGATAAAGCGGAATTTGGCGGCACACCACACGAGGAAATAATAAATACTAAAGATATTCCCCATAATGGTAGTGCGGAACTGATCTGGCAGGATTATTTTGATGATACTATGTTGGATACGCTGATCAAAACAGCACTTCAATACAACAGGAATGTCATGATAGCTTCTGAGCGGATCATTCAGGCGAGGATGGCCCTACGCGTACAGAATGCTGAGCTATTCCCCAAAGTTGCGGCGCAGGCCTCTGCAGAAAGAGGGAATTTTCTCTTCAACCAAATCGGTCAGGTGAATGAGCTCTATATCGTGGGGACAGGCATTAACTGGGAAATTGATTTTTGGGGTAGACTTCGAAACCTTTCGGATGCCGCCCGATACCAGTTGCTAAGTTCTGAAGTGGGCCTTCACAGTCTTCAGATTTCATTGATCTCTGATGTGGCTGTCACTTATTTCAATTGGATACAAGCATTGGAAGAGCTTTCTATTGCCCAAAAAAACCTTGCCTTGCGGGATAGTATGCACCAGATTATCATCCAGCGTTTTGAAAAAGGAATTGTCCAACAGACAGATGTGGACCAGTCAAATATCTTAAAGGCAATTGCTGCTGGAGCAGTGCCTAAATTTTATAGAAAATCCGTTCAGCTTGAAAACACCTTAAGTTTTCTTATCGGCATGAATCCTATGAAGTTTTTAAAATCGGCTTCGTTGGAAGATATTGAAATCAATGTGGATATTGAGCGCTATAGACCAGTGGACTTGGTCAGCAACAGGCCTGATATCATAGCTGCAGAATATCAGTTGATGGCTCAGAATGCTCAAGTCGGCGCTGCCAAAGCCAGAAGGCTTCCTGCTATCAGTTTAAATGGGACATTGGGAATCATATCAGATGACTTCAACTCTTTGAGTTTGGACAACCCGCTTTGGAAAATCGGAGGGCAGTTGATGGGTCCGATTCTCTTTTGGGGTCAGCTTAGGAGAGCAGTGGATATTGAACAAAGTAGGGAGTTTCAGGCGCTTTTTGCCTATGAAAATACTGTTTTGAATGCCTTAAGAGAAGTTGAAGATGAAAAGGTAAGCATCAGGACATTACAGCAGGAAATTGCAATAGCCACAGAAAGAAAGAATTCAGCATTGAGTGCCCAATACCTAAGTGGACAGCGTTATTCCCAAGGAGTAACCAGTTACCTAGAAGTCCTGGAATCACAAAGGCAGGCTTTCGATGCTGAACTTGAACTGGTACATTTGAAACAAGCCCTTCTTTCCACTTATGCCCGGTTCTACAAAGTCATTGGAGGAGGACCTGTGAAGGCAAAATAGTCACTTACTTGGAGATTTCACTAAAGGTAAAATCAGGTCCTCCTCACATTTTGCTTTAGATGGCATATTGGCTTTGCTGAACTTTTTAACTAAATTTTGCTAGGAATAAGAAGCTCCTGCTTTTGATTGGAAATTATTTTCTGAGCCAAGATGAGAGAATAGCTGTTCCATAAATCAGTTTTGTGTTTTATCCTTATTTTAAATGATGCTTAAGGTTACTTGATGAATATTTTATGGCCAAATCAGTAAAAGCGATAGTGGTAATTGCCATTTGTATGGCTTGGAGCTGTACGGTAGACCAAGACTTACCGAGTTACGAAAGCAATGCCAGATTGAAGCGGACGCTCCTTTATGGAGATGTGGAAGCTATAAATCCCATTGCTATAGTAGATGAATATGAATATGATAACCTCAACAGGATCAGCAAAGTCTCTTCTCCCTTATACAATAATGGAACAATCGTGGGCACAGGGAAATTTGAGCTTTATCGCTATGATGCACAAGGGAAGCTAATTGAAATTGAAGGGTATAATGCCAATACCAACTCACCTACCGGTTTTATCAATTTGACGAATCAAAAGTTTTTTTATTCCTCAATTGGCTTGAAGGAAAGGGAGATTATAGAGTATCCACAAATCAACGCTGCTGAAAATATCCTTTTCTTCTATAGTGGCAACCACCTGAGCAAAACAGAACGGTACCAAGCCAATGGCCAAATGGCAGAATACAGCTTATTCGAGTATCAAGGAAGCAGGATGGTAAAAGAGACATCATTTACCCCAACTGGTGAGCTGAACAGGATCACTGAATACAAACTACAAAAAGATGGAAGCGAGTTGGAGGTGATATATGCAGGACCTGGAAAAATTAAGGTCAGAGAGGTAAAGCGGACTTTTGATGCCAACCGCAACCTGCTGATGCTTCAATCCATTGAATTGGCTGCCTGGAGTTCGACAATGAGCTTTGTGATGCGGTATGAATACTATTGATTGTAAGGACTGAAAATATATTAATTTAGATGATTATCCGCAATTGTACCACAAGGCAAATTCCCTTAGATTATCTGGCTGGAAGACAGAAGACCGAAGTAATCCTGATTTTAAATTTTCAAAATATTCCTGATGAATTTTAAGCTTTCTTGCAATAAAACGGATATACACATTATTTAACACAATCTTTTCCAAACCAACCAAGCTATGGCAGCAATATCTAAAAACCCCTTCACCTGGATTGAAATTTATGTAGAGGACATGGACAGGGCTCAAAAATTTTATGAAACTGTACTACAGATCAACCTGATTCCTATGGAAACTCCAGGGGGATTTGGTGACCTGCAGATGTTGTGCTTTCCCTGGGATGCTGAAGGACCGAACATCAGCGGCGCCTTGTGCAAAACCTCGGAGATGAAGCCGGGAACTGGCGGTTCTTTGGTCTACTTCACCTGTGAAGATTGTGCAGAAGAGGCATCAAGAGTGGAGGCTGCAGGAGGAAAAGTCTTACAGGAAAAAGCACCCATCGGAGAACATGGCTTTTGCGCCATCGTGATGGATACAGAGGGAAATCCGGTTGGCTTGCATTCTATGAGGTGAGATGATTCAATTCGTACTTCTTGAGATACAGCTCCCGCCTTGTTAACCTTCCATCACCAGACCAACTTATTAGCTCAATGCCTATTACTAAAGGGTTTTTGATTCCAAAAATTGCATTCCAAAAAAATCAATTCATTGGATTCAGATACCCTTAGAAATAAGTATCCTATTCACCTCATCGCATTTCTTAACAAACAATAGGTTGGACTACACATGGAAATGATGTTCAAGTTTTAGAACAAATAGAAAAGTTATCAGCTAAATTTTATATTTGTCAGTCCTTCTGCAAACCTCTTTCTTATGAAACCATCACTTATATTGATCGTGTTTTTTGCATCCATTTTCTTTGCGCAAGCGCAGCAAAAATTGGAATGGGATGGTGTTTATCAGCTGCAGCTCTCAGATTTTCAATCTTCTTCAACTCAGATTGGAGATAGTAAAATATACAGTATCCATTCTGCTTCCGGTCTTGATTTTGCTTTTCATATGACCAATGCGGAATTTATGTTTACAAAAAATTTCAACCAAAAAGTGAGTTGTTATTTCAATAGAAGCGCCGCATCTATAGTAGCTCCTGACAGTTTGTTTGCGGAAGATTTGGTAAACTTTGCCAGGTATGAATTTGATTTAGCTGAACTTTATGCTCGCAAGCTTCGAAAACGTCTGAATGAGGAAAAAGGTACGTTCTCAGATGTAAGTTTTTTTAAACCTGTATATGAACAGATCCAAGGAGAATTCAATGTAAGGCATTCAAATGCAGGCAGGATAACAGACCTCGGCCGCAACAGACAGGCTTTAGCTGCTTTGCACCAAGAAGTGAATCAGGAATTAACAGCGCTGTCAGATTATTGCAAAATGTGCAAGGCCCCTAAAAAGAAGAAGTAACCCCACTAAATTACATTTACCACTTGAACATTTCAGTATGATTCCCTTAGCTAAAAGCTGATTTTTAATAGGTTGAAATCTCTTCCCTACTAATAGAACTGCGGGAAAAAATCCATTAAAACGAACAGCTTCGACAAAAATCCATCCCCTTTCCTGTTTTTTTCAAACAATGCTGAGCAGCGACATGTAATTGATGCTATTTCCAAATCCGTTCAGGGATTTTTCATCAAGCCGTCCAGTTTTGAAGAAATCAAGGACACACTTCGCACCATATTTGGAATATTGGCTTAAATGTGTATTCCCAAAATACATCATGTAAACTTTAGCTCAGATTGAAAGTTGGCAGGCTACGGGACCATCTGTTTATCCGTTCTTCTTCATTTTTACAATATTCATGTAAAGAATGCTTTTTTTGAGCGAATTGCAGAAGTTGGTTAGAAATGTGTAGTATATCCTCAAGGTGTTAAAAACTGATTTTTTAAGTATATTTTGATCTTGAATTTATGCGGATTTTTTCCTTATGCTTAGGTATAATTGCACTTTTGGCGACAGGATTGCCTTTGATTGATACGGCTGCTTGGTGGATCAGGATTTTTGATTTCCCAAGGATGCAGATCACCTTGATTACATTGGCAGCCCTGGTTCTTGCTTTTCGATTCCTTGATTACAAATGGACGTTCAAGGTACCAATCCTGGTTATGCTTTTGGCTGCTTTCATCTATCAGTTTCAGCTGATAATCGTTTATACACCGCTCTACAATTCACAAGCAAAAGACAGTAACAAATCGCGTGAGGAAAACACGTTTACTCTTCTGGTAGTCAATGTTAGGATGGATAATGAAGAACGGGAACATTTTCATGTGCTGGTCAACAAAGTAAAGCCGGATGTGTTGCTGATCAACGAGCCAGACGACATCTGGGCTAAGTCCATCAGCCGACAGGATGAAGCTTATCCATATTCCATCAAATATCCTTTGGACAATACTTACGGCATGATGCTCCTGTCCAGGCTCCCACTTACTGATACTGCAGTCAATTTTTTTGTAAAGGATGATGTGCCCTCTGTTTTTGCCAAAATCACATTGCCTTCTGGAAGTAAAATTGATTTTTATGGAGTACATCCTGAGCCTCCGATGCCGGGGACAGACACCTATGAGCGGGATACTGAGTTGCTCATAATCGGCAGGCAAATCCGCGACTCTGATAATCCTACCATTGTTGCAGGAGACCTGAATGATGTCGGCTGGTCTACTACTTCCAAGCTTTTCCGCAAGTACAGTGAATTAGTGGATCCACGAGAGGGAAGAGGGCTGTACAATACCTACAATGTTTTTATACCTCTATTCAGATACCCATTAGACCATATTTTTTATTCCAAGGAATTCGGCCTGCTGAGTCTCGAAAAACTGGAGTCGATCAACTCGGATCATTTTCCTATTTTCATCAAATTGAACTTTGAACCCGATGAAGACAATACGGAGGGGCTAGAGAAAGCTGATCCTGAGGAGGAAGCTGAAGTAGAAGAAAAAATCCAAGAAGGAAAGCAAGAAAGCGATTCCAATTGAAGGGGCATTTATCGGGCAAGAATTCCGATATTGACAGGCAATAGGTCAAAATTCCAATCATGAGTATAGGCAAAAAGTACGACAAGATAGCTGAGTGGTGGCATGCCTATCATCAGGAGTCCAGCTACGGCTTGGCTCAGGTAGAAAAAGCCATATCCTATTGCAATGCAAGAGAGACTGCATTGGATGTTGGCTGCGGAAGTGGAGGAAGAATCATCCGGAAGCTTCTGGAAAATGGTTTTTGCGTAACTGGCTTGGATGCTTCGGAAGAAATGCTCCGGATTGCCAAAGCCAACCATAAAGAGGTGGAATTTATCTTTGCTGATATCTGTACCTGGGCGACACAGCAGAAATTTGACTTGATTATTGCCTGGGACAGTATTTTTCATTTACCCTTGGAAATGCATGCGGCCGTTATCCCCAAATTATGCGACATGTTAGCCCATAACGGGATCTTGGTTTACACGTTTGGAGACGGATATGGCAGTCATGAGAGTGAGTGGAAAAATGACTGGTTTCCTTACAGTACATTGGGCATTGACGGCAACTTGAAGTTGCTCATGGACAGTGGCTGTACTTGCCGACATTTGGAATTGGACCAGTTTCCGCAGCCACATGTTTTTGTAATTGCCCAAAAATCCGGTCACTGATTTTTTTCTCGGTCGGACCCTATAACCCATAATTAAACCTAAGCTTAATCCATAAGAAGACCAAATAGCGTCATCCGCTTTACTTTTAGGGGCTATTGAAAGGGTTACTTTGTCTGGTTAAGCTTAATTGGGGATACCATTGGGATCATGAAAGAAGGAAATCTTGTTTCCCTGACCGAAGGGGCTGCGCTTTCTGCCTCAGACTTGGAGCAGCTTTATCTCAAAACCATTGCCACTTCAGACAGGTGAAGCCTTCAGATTTGAATTATAGACCGTTAATGATCCCTATCGCATCAAGATTTCGATCTTTAGCTCCAAGAGTCGGAACAGGTTTGCTTCGGTGACTTTAATCCCACTGCAATGCGAGATCAAAAGCATATTTTGCATTCGGTTTTCAGCTAACTTTCGGAAAAATGGAAGATTTTGACAAGAAACAACATTGGGAAAATGTCTATAAAACAAAATCCCTTGAAGAAGTAAGCTGGTATCAGCCTATCCCTGAGACCTCTCTTTCTTTTATCAAGAATGCCAACTTACCCATAGAAGCCAAAATTATTGACATAGGCGGTGGAGACAGCTTTCTTGTAGACCACTTGTTGGAGCTAGGCTATCAAAACATTTCGGTTCTGGATATTTCAGAGGCCGCCATTGACAGGGCAAAAGAACGATTGGGTGCAGCTGCGGGCCAAGTCAAGTGGATTGTGTCGGACATTTTGGAATTCCAACCGACGGAAGAATATGACTTCTGGCACGATAGGGCCGCTTTTCATTTCATCACAGATGACCGGGAAATAGAACTTTACCTGCTCAAGGCCCGACAGGCACTGGGACCTAAAGGTTTGATGCTGATCGGTACATTTTCCGAAAGTGGTCCTACTAAGTGCAGTGGGATTACGATTAAGCAATATTCAGACGATTCCATGGCCTCTAAGTTTGATCCCTATTTCAACAAAATCAAGTGTGGCTTTTTCGATCATCCCACACCCGGAGGAAGCACGCAACAGTTTGTATTCTGCAGTTTCAGGAGAAAAGATTCAGGACTATAGGAGAGTGGTGTTAAAACATCTCTTGACTTTAGTCGACCACCAAAATAGCTCCTTGGACTGATACAATCCTATCCTGCCCCTTTACCTTGTAAGTAAGGGTAAAGACATAAGATCCGTTAATGACAGGTTGGTTATGGACGGTGCCATCCCAAGTGCAGGAGGAAGGCTTGCCTGCTATAAGATCGGAATCTTTGCAATAATAGATAAGTTCTCCCCAGCGGTTTTGGATAATGATCTCCAGTTCCGCAGTAAGCTTGTCTGGATAGAGCATAAATGCACTTTGGGGATTTCCCGGTCTGATTGCATTGGGGTACCGGATCATGGCTTCACATTGTGTCTCTACCTCAAATTCCACTATATGGTCACATCCATTTACATCAGTTGTCACAAGAGTATATATGCCGGGATTTTCAGGTCTGAATTCAAGCGCTTCGCTTACAAGCTCATTTGACAGGTACCAGCTGCTTTTTACAAAAGCACTTCCTGCTGATAAAGTGATAAAGGAATTTTCTTTAGGGCAAATGGTATACAAAGGGCTGAACAGCGGAACTTCAATTATAGACCTGTTGACTTCAACCCTTCCTTTGGCGGTAATACAGCCATCTGCATTCGTGACCAAAGCTTCATATGTGCCGTCTTCCCTAGCGGTCAATACAGGATTATTGTCAAAATCCACCAGGTGAGTAACCGATAGACCTTCTATTTTATTCCATATCACGTTAGCCGGACTTACGTTCTGTAACAGCCTTATGGTGGTGAATACATCATCTTTGCAAAATGGCAATACTTCAAATGTCAGCATTTCAGGTTGAATGATGACGGCATCAATGGTTTTGGTCAAGGGGCAGCGGATGCCTTGTGGGTCCCTGCCGGTAAGGGTGTACTTGCCTGATTGGGAAAGCGCAAAGGCATTGCTTTGCATTGCAATCAAAGCGCCACTTGGTCCACGCATTTCGTATACGATTTCTCCTGAGGATTCAGGAGTCAAATTGTACAAGAGACAGGCGCTGATAGAAGAGGGTATTTCAAATGCAACGTTTTCTTTTGGACCTACGGTGAAGGTTCCAGGAATTTTCAAAGGGAACCCGACGTTATCGAAAAGCGTAATTTCATAACTACCTGGCGGAACGGCAACCGGTATGAGGCTCATGTTTTCGAATATGTCAATATATTCTTTTCCGTCAGCCATATTGCGGATGATGTAGGTGCCGTTTTGGGGAAGCCCTTTGAAATCTATTTGCATTGAACCCAAATTACCTGAGCAGGTTTCAGGACTTGCGCTGACACTCACTTCCAGGAAACCCGGTGGAAATGAAACTACAGTAACATTGTCATCATCACTTACAAAAGCACCATCCAAACTAGTGCCGACCGCTGTGACGGCATTGTAGATGGAGCGGAAGAGCAAATCATCTTGAGTCACGGTATAAGCGACGGTGTAACTCTTTTTTTCGAGGGGTCCGAGTAAAGGATATACTTCCTGGCTTCCGACTCTTTGTTCCGTGACCACAACATCTTTCAGCGGTACCTTGCTGGTGTTTTCTACAGTGATCGTATAGGTGATGATTTGTCCCACAGTTGTGTAGATGGCGATATCAGCTGTTATGGTAACGCTGATGGCTGGTCGTAAGCTGCAATCCTCCAGAATAATGATTGCCTCTCTTCGCGGACTTTCGCAAATTCCTTCCTGATATTGGCTTACCCAAACGGAATACCTGCCCGGAATATTGCTATCCAGGCGAGGAGCTGATGCAAGAGGTTGGCTTAGAGGATTGTTGTCTGGATAGAAGATGAGGCGATGGTCAGGAAAAGCCTCTACTGCAAATTCCACAAATCCAGGGGTGGCACATATATCAATTGTGGCCACTGGGGGCATTTTTGCACTGGGGATTACAGTAAGGGTCAAAGGAACCCTGAAACCTGTACATGAACCTACAGGACCTTCGGATACCCAGATTTTTTCAGTTCCCACCATTCCGGTATTCACCTGATAATCAAACAAAGGCGTTCCTCCTTCTTCCTGCAGAAAGAAATAGATTTCAAAACCGTTTTGACTAGGGCTAATCAGGGATTTCAGATCTACAGGTGGTGCTCCTTGACAAAAGACCGGAAGCACGATATTGCCAAGCCCTGAGAACGCTTCATATCCTTGACAACGGCTGGCAGCAAATTCTGCTTTGCCAACGATCGGAATCTCTAAAGGACCACTGAGCTTTTGATTGGAGCATGTTCCTTCGACTATTCCCCTGATAAAGGGAGTACCGGAAAATACAATTTCTGAATTGCTCCCAACTCCCGATACTGATCCCATAACCGACACCACAGCTTCACAACTGTTATTGGCCAATACAAAACAGTCTTCTGTCACTTTGAGCGTATAGGATAAGGTAGCAATTACTTCATCAGTATCATTTAAAAGTGGAACATCTCCTATATCCCAAATAATAGCGCCTGCAACCCCAATAGTCGGGTCAAATGTGACCGTGCCATAACCTTCCGGTATTGGAACCGCACTGACAAAGGTAGTAGTATGCGGTAGGGGAATGGTTATTTTGGTTTGTTTCGTTGCTTCCTCACCTTTGTTTCTTACCTGAAGTTGAAGTTTGATTTCCTCCCCTGGTTTTGCAGTTGGGTTTTCTCCTGCAGTGACGCCGTTGATGCTGACTATCTGGTTCGTCGCTTCAATTACAGGGAGGTAACTCCGGACGGAAAAAGCCAATGCATAGATATTGTAAATGTCTTGCTTGGTCCCAAATCTGAACTTGATGGAATTCTGTTCATTGGCAATGAGCGAATTATCCGGATTTGGGATGTCCCATACTACAATGTCGATACCGGTGTTATTGATCAGGTTGGGAAGACGGGGGGTTTCCACCAAGACACCTGATGCATTGGAAACCGGAGTATAAATGGAGGAGTTGAAAAAATTTTGAGGTGTGTTTTTGGGGTGACTCAACCTCACCCAATTTTGTAATTGGTCTTGGATTTCTAAGAAATCACCTTCGATTGGACGGTCACCCTCACCTGCCATGATTCCAAGTTTTAAATCTACAGGTCCTTGCTGAACAGCCCCAAACCCGGAAATTTCAAGCTCTCCTATATGTTCATTGAGGTCTCTTGATTGGACAAGTGAATACCCGTCATACAAGGTAACATCTCTCCATTGCATTTGTGGGTTTTGATAAACAACTACCAATCCCCAATGACCAAAAAATCCGGTAGCATCCCCTATTCCATCATCAAGTGCCAGATCTGCCACTGTATAGTTGCCCATTCCATGATTTTTTACATATTCAGTGACATCTGAGTAGCCAGCATACATGTCACTCAGGTCTTCATGTGGAAATAGGATGCTGTTGCCTGTAGCAGCGATTTCAGTGTAGGAAACTGCACCAGGTCCTTTAAGCTTTACCTTCCGTTTGTCCATTGAGAAGGTTTTTGTAATGAAGGGTATATAAGTACCGGACGCAGTAATGGTTAAGCTGGTGTCATCAATATTATAGGCTAGATATTCGGTGATGGTTGATCGGGTAAGTTGTGTGATGGAAAAGCTGACTCCTCCTTCTGTAAACGTAACAGGGTTAAAGGTAGCAGTGGAAACATCTCCAGTGGTTGTTATCTGCAGGTTCTGAACATCCATCCAATCCCCATCATTAATCTGATAACGGACTTGGTTTGATGGATTGCCATAAAACTGGAAAACAATATTAGGTAATCCATTAGACCCAGTTAGTACATATTTTGGAAAGGCTTTGAGTTCTTGGTCTTCGTTAAGCGAGATCGTGAAATAATAAGTAGAATATTCAATAGGGCCTGGATCTTTCAACACTTGGCTAATGGCACTTATCTGCTGCGGAGGTGCCTGAACTTCTTTTTCCACATCAAAAGTCAACCCTCTGCCATATAGTGCCCTACCAGACCAGTATAATCCTGCATATAGAACTTCTGAACAGGAAACATCAGCGCTGTTTTCCTGGGAAAATACAAGTGTAGCGGAAGATGAATTGAGGGTAGATGCATCATTGTCCACATCCACAAAACTCATGAGGTTTCCGGAATTCGGAAGGGTGTCATTATAATATGTCAATGTCAGATTGGTATTACCAATAATTGCAAAATCCCCTTGAATGCGAAAAATGTTTCCCTGTGGTGCAGGATTACCGACCCGGTGCTTGAACGGAACCCGGTTGTCAACCTGGGCCAAGGAAGGCAAGACAGTTGCCACCCACACCAATATGAGGAAAGTTGCCCAGATCAGGTTTTTTGGCTTCAACATATAAAATCGAACTACAGGTTCTTTGGTAAAGGGGGTGTAATTATTCTGTGACAGACAATATAAAATGGAAATGAAGATACAATATATTGAAAAAGCTCGTAACAACTATGACCTTCTTATCCCCTCTTGATATTATCTTTTGGAAATAGTAATATTCCCTTCGAAAAATGAGTTTTGGTCTATAAAATCTTTTGATTAGGAGGTCCTTTTTTTACAGGATGCTTATAACTGCCAATCACCTGAGAGCGGTAGATTCCCGAATGGCCAGAAAAAATATAAGCAGTCACACAAGCTACCCCGATAAATATTCCCGAATCAGCTCCGAATAACTCAATTCCCATCATGGTACAAGCCATAGGTGTATTGGTGGCACCGGCAAATACAGCAACGAAACCCATTCCTGCCATCAAGGCCACCGGTATGGGAATCACATTTGACAACGCATTGCCCAAAGTAGCACCTGTAAAAAACAAAGGGGTCACTTCGCCTCCTTTGAACCCTGATCCTAGAGTAATAGCTGTCATGCCTATTTTGACCAGAAAATCATACCAGGGCAATTGTTCTGTAAAGGCATCCTGTATAGTAGGAATCCCTAAGCCGATATACTTGCTCGTACCCATCATCCAGACAAGGATGACTACCACTATGCCGCCCGCTACCGTTCTCAAGGGTGGATAAGAAATTTTGGAAAAAAGCGCTGAAAATACATGTATAGATTTAGCAAATAGCCTACCTGTAATTCCAAAGGCAATACCTGCAGGGATGATCCAGAGTAGTATTGTTAAATCTACATCGGGAACAAGCGGAATCACATATACAGTGTGATGTACCTGCCAAAGCTCAGCACAGGTGTAATGGGCGACATATGCACCAACAAATGCAGGGAAAATGGCCTCATACCGAACCCGGCCAATGACCAGCCACTCCAATGCAAAAATAGCTCCTGCCAGTGGAGTGCCGAATACTGAGGCGAAGCCTGCCGCAACACCCACTGTAATTAGGGTTTTTCTGTCTTCAGCTTTTAATTTGAACCACTTGGTAAATTGATCTGCGATGGAGCCGCCCATTTGGACAGCAGTACCTTCCCTTCCGGCTGATCCACCAAAAAGATGGGTCGCCAAAGTTCCGAACAGCACCAAAGGGGCCATGCGAAGCGGAATGACTTTTTGAGGGTTGTAGAATTCTTCCAGTAGCTGATTGTTGCCTTTGACCACAGACTCACCGAAGCGGTGATAGGTCCATCCAATGACAAAACCTGCCAAAGGTAATAAAGCGATAATCCATAGGTTTTCCTCCCTAAATGACCCTACCCAGTTCAGGCTCACCAGAAAAAATGCAGATGCCGATCCTGCTAAAAGTCCTATCAAGCCAGCAATACCTATCCAAATTATGGCATAGCGAAGCTGTGGAAGTAATTCATTTTTAAAATAAAGTATGGCGTTTTTGACTGACTTTAACCTCTCCAACATAGCTTAGCTTAATGAAAACATTTCCTTTTGAAAAAAGGAAATCAATAAAGTTGAAGTAGGAGTCATCAGCATCCAAAAGGAGCGGTTAACGGTGGAACCCCATCACCTATTGCAACAAAAATAGAAGATATGCTTTATTATGTAAATTTTTTAAAGCTTATTTTCTTTAACTAGCACAATGAATTTAAGATGTTCATTTACTTGCAACATTTCCATTTGGGTGAACAATCTGCCGTGATTTCTTCTTTATTAACAAAAACAGCAGCATGGAGCAGGTGAAAAATATTCTAATTACTGGAGGCTCAGGACTTGTGGGCGGTGCAATCACTACCTTGCTTGAAACTAACGGTTTTCAGGTGGCATGGCTCAGCCGCAACCCTGTAAAGCAGGTACAAAAATCATATGCCTGGGACATTGATGCGCAGACGATGGACAAAGCAGCCTTAGAATGGGCAGATGCGGTAATACATCTGGCCGGTGAAGGAGTCGCGGATCAAAAATGGACGGAGGAGCGCAAGCAGGCCATCCTCAAAAGTAGGACGCAGTCTACGCAGTTGCTTTTCAAATATGCCAACAGCGCAGATAATCCTCCCAAGGTATTTGTTTCTGCAAGTGCCATAGGCTATTATGGAATGGATACCGGTGACCGGATGCTTGAAGAAAATGCAGCCGCAGGAAATGATTTTTTGAGTGAAGTAGTCGCTGCATGGGAAGCAGAAGTGGAAAAATTCAAAAACCTTGATGTGCGAACAGTACTATTGCGGATTGGGATTGTACTTGATGCCCAAGGAGGGGCATTAAAAGAAATGCTCAAGCCGCCTGTTGCAGCACCATTAGGCGATGGCAAACAATGGATGAGCTGGATTCAGATTTCTGATCTTGCTGGGATTTTTATGTATGCATTGCAGAATGAAAACCTTTCCGGTACCTATAATGCCGTTGCACCGAATCCGGCTACAAACCGTGAACTGACCAAAGCTGCCGCCAAGGCAAAAGGAAAATTATACATGGGCATTGGGGTACCTCCTTTTGTATTGAAGTTGGTGCTCGGAGAAATGGCACAGATGGTACTGGGAGGCAATAAAGTCTCTTCCAAAAAAATCGAATTGGCAGGATACCACTTTTCCTTTCCTCAACTTAAGGAAGCAATGGCTAAGACTTTTGAGAAATAATTCTGTCAAATTGTTGATTTCTTCCCTATCAAAAACCATAAGATGGTACCGATAAAAGGTAGAAAAAGCACTACAATGATCCACACCAACTTGTCATTGCTACCCCCAAAGTTGCTGACAAGCACGTCATATATGGTATAAACATAGATGGCTAAGCCAATGATTCCCAGTCCAAACATTTGTTGTAGCTTTTTGATGGTTCAGGTCTCAATATAAAAAATCCGGTAATCCTCCGGTCATTTTTATTGGGATTTATTCAAGAGACTGGCTTATGGATCATGTCAGTCATGATTTTGGCTGACAATAGACATAGTGGAATACCTCCTCCAGGGTGCACACTTCCCCCACAGAAGTATAAGTTTTTGATGGTAGAAGAGAAATTCGCATGGCGCAAGAAGGCTGCATAGCGGTTGTTGCTGCTGTTTCCGTACAAAGCTCCGTTGGCACTAGAGGTTTTGGATTCAATGCTTCGAGGGTCCAGTACTCCTTCCGCCTCTATCAGCGGTTCGAGGTCAGTTTTCAATATCCTGTTGATCTTGGCAATGATCTGCTTCCTTGCTTCAGCTATCATGGTATCCCAATCCTGGCCTTGATTGTTGGGAACATTGATCATCGTAAACCAATTCATACCTCCTTCCGGAGCATCATCGGACTTGTGCACGGATGTAATATTGAGGTATACAGTGGGGTCCTGATAAATCTTTTTCTTGTTGAAAATATGGTCAAATTCCGATTTGTAGTCATTAGAGAAAAGAATATTATGTAAATCAAGTTCAGGGAAACTCTTTTTGATCCCCCAATAAAAAATCAATGCTGAACTGGATTTTGGCTGATCCAATAGTTTTCTAGGAGCAGGCTGTTTTTTCAAAATGCTTTTATAGGCATTGACCATATCCATATTGTTGACAACAACATCAGCTAGATATCTTTTTCCTTTTACCAATAAGCCTATTGCCTGGTTATTTTCTACTAAAACTTCATCTACTTTGGAATCAAAATGAAAAGAGACACCCATGTCCAAAGCAAGCGCATATAAACTTTGGGTGATGGCGTGCATTCCTTTTTTAGGGAAGTAAGCACCTATGTTGAACTCAAGATGAGGGATGATGTTAAGTGTAGCGGGTGTCTGGTAAGGGTCTGACCCATTGTACGTGGCATAGCGGTCAAAAAGCTGCACCAGTTTCGGATTTTTAAACCTGCTGGCATTCTTTCCGTGCATCGTCCCAAAGATGCCCAGTTTTCCCATGCGGAAATAGGATTTCAAGGCAGCAGGATTGGTCCATGTTTCCAATCGGTGCAGGGAGCGCTCCATAAAGAGCGGGGAAAGATGGCGATATAGGTAAGCAGCGTCTTGAAGGGCTTTCCGGACTTTTTCGGCTGGTTCTTGCAGCTTTTTTTCGACTTCTTGAGCAAACATGTCTGGATCCGCATAGGCTTTCAAAAAGGTACCGTCTTCCCAAAAATAATGACAGGCTACATCCAGTTTGATATACTCAAAAAAGCTAGAAGGATCTTTTCCACAAAGTCTAAAAAGCTCATTAACCTGTTCGGGCAAAGTAAACAGTGAAGGGCCTGTATCAAAACGGTATCCATTCAATTCCATTTCTGCCAATTTGCCTCCAGGATAGCTATTTCCCTCAAATACCGAAACTTTATACCCTTTTTGGGCAAGTCTGATGGCTGATGCCAGTCCAGCAATCCCCGAACCTATTACTACTGCTTGATTTCCCATGTTGTCAAAAGCAAAAATAAGAGGAATTGTTTGATTCGAACAATTGCCCTTTCGAGCTGTAAAGATTGAAATCTGAATATTTAAAATAATTTTTTTTTATATGAATTAGGTGATGCCCAAAAGTGGAATAA
>DAIPZN010000042.1:0-14693 GCA_036782195.1 Cyclobacteriaceae bacterium
GCCATATACCCAATAAACTCATTACTATAAAATGAAAACAGATTTGGGGAGGTATGATAACCATAACTACATGGGGGGGGCTTTGTGGAAGAGGTTGTGTTGGTATGTGGTAAGTAGGTTGTTTTTAAAGACATCTGTTTTATACCCTTATGGATTAAAAGTTTTACTACTTCGCGTATTCGGGGCCAAAATTGGCAAAAAAGCAGTGATCAAACCGGGGGTCCACATCAAATATCCCTGGTTTTTAGAATTGGGGGATCATGTTTGGATAGGGGAAAACGTCTGGATAGACAACCTCACCAAAGTCAGCATTGCCTCCCATGTGTGTATTTCCCAAGGTGCCATGTTGCTCACTGGCAACCATAATTATAAAAAATCCAGTTTTGACTTGATCCTAGGCCCAATCACATTGGAGGAAGGTGTATGGATCGGTGCGCAGTCTGTAGTTTGTCCTGGAGTCACCTGCCAATCGCACTCTGTGCTTACAGTAGGTTCTGTGGCTACCAAAAATCTTTTACCTGCCATCATTTACCAAGGTAACCCAGCTATAGCTCAGAAAAGCAGAACTATACATTTTTAATCAATTTAAAACTACCAGGAAAACTTTTTTACTCCTGGAGCTAATCGATACGTCCACTTCAACTTATTTACTTATGAAAATTTCATTGATTACCGTTGCCTACAATTCTGCAAACACACTGCAGGATACCTTCAATAGCATCAAGGGTCAGCTATATCAAAATCTGGAATATATTGTGGTGGATGGGGGATCCCAAGATGCTACCCTATCACTTATCCAGCAGAATCAAGGGATTGTGTCCAAATGGGTGTCAGAGCCAGATGCAGGTATTTATGATGCAATGAACAAAGGGATATCAATGGCAAGTGGGGATATTGTAGGGATGTTAAACTCAGATGACGCATTTTACGATGATCATGCTTTGAAGAAAGTTGTGGAGGTGTTTGAACAATATCCGGAGGTACAATGTGTATATGGCAATTTAATCATGGTAGACAATGAGGATAATGTCATTAGAAGCTGGAAGTCAAGATCTTTTTGTCCTGGTCTTTTTTCCAAAAGTTGGACACCCGCCCACCCCACTTTTTATTGTAGAAAAGAAATGTATGAGCAATACGGGTTGTATAAAACAGATTATAAAATTGCAGCAGATGCCGAATTGATGCTAAGGTTGTTGGAAGTTAAGAAAGTGAGTTCCTATTATCTGGATGAGATTTTGGTAAGCATGAGATCAGGGGGAGTCAGCAATAGAGGATTGAAAAGTATTCTCATCATTACCCGGGAAATCCAAAAAGCATTTCGGGAAAACGGACTGAAATTTAACTTGGTCAAGTACCTTTTTTATAAATTTTTAAAAATCAAAGAGTTTTTCCTCACCTTCAAATGTGTTCCAAAGACTCAAAATGCACCTGTACGATATTTTTTTAAACATCAGCCAGAAAGGGAACAGCTTGTTTGATCCCACTTTTTCTGAAACCACTAAGTATATGTTGTTGCAAGATTAGCTTGCCTGAGTACCAAAGGAAGTTATAGTTGGAAAAAACCACCTGAACAATAAAAGCTGAATGTTGAATAAACAGCATCAGGAAATATACCATTTGATTTATGACTAAAGTTGCATTAATTACAGGCGTCACTGGACAGGACGGAGCCTATCTTTCAGAGTACTTGCTTAAACTTGGCTATATAGTCCATGGCATTAAGAGGCGGGCTTCTTCATTCAATACAGACAGAATTGACCACCTTTACCAAGATCCACATGTTGAACAGCGGGATTTTATTTTGCACTATGGGGACATGACAGATTCGATGAATTTGACAAGGATCATACATGAGGTTCAACCGGATGAAATCTACAACTTAGCTGCAATGAGCCATGTGAAAGTAAGTTTCGAAATTCCTGAATACACTGGAAATGCAGATGGGCTTGGTGCTTTGCGCCTGCTTGAGGCTATAAGGCTATTGAACTTAACAAATAAAACAAGGCTTTATCAGGCTTCTACTTCCGAGCTTTATGGATTGGTCCAACAGGTTCCCCAAACTGAACATACCCCCTTTTACCCTCGCTCCCCTTATGCCGTAGCTAAATTATATGCTTACTGGATCACAGTTAATTACCGTGAAGCTTATGGCATGCATGCCAGCAACGGAATTTTGTTCAACCATGAAAGTCCGGTTCGGGGAGAGACATTTGTGACAAGAAAAGTCACCCGTGCATTGAGTAGGATTGCCATGGGCTTGCAAGAATGTGTCTATATGGGCAATCTTTCCAGCCAAAGAGATTGGGGACACGCCAGAGATTATGTAAAAGCCATGCATCTGATCCTTCAGCAAGACAGGCCGGATGATTATGTAATAGCGACAGGGGTTACTACAACTATCCGTGATTTCATTAGGATGTCATGTGCAGAAATAGGATTTGAAATTTCATTTGAAGGTAAAGATGTAAATGAAGTAGGGGTTTTGTCTGCGATTGACCTGGATATTTTTCATCAAAAAGTCGGCGATCCAAAATTTAACCTCATGAGTTTGATAGGAAAGGAAATAATCAGAGTAAATCCAAAGTATTTTAGACCAACCGAAGTAGAACTCTTAATTGGAGATGCTTCTAAGGCAATGCGAAAATTGGGCTGGAAACCAGAAACAGAGCTTAAAGCATTGATTTCAGAGATGATGCAGGCCGATTTGTTGCTGTGTAAACATGATGAATGTCTTATACAGGCAGGTTATGAAACGTTAAACTATTTTGAATAGGAGCATCTTGTGGAAAATGGAAAATAATCCAAAAATATATATTGCAGGTCATAAAGGAATGGTTGGTGCTGCCATTGTCAGGAAGCTGGAGGGATTAGGTTATGACATTATTGGCAAAAGTAGTAAAGAACTTGACTTAAGAAATCAAGCTGATGTCCATAATTTCTTTGAAAAAGAAAAACCGCAAGTAGTGGTAGATGCTGCAGCAAAAGTGGGTGGAATCCAAGCCAATCAGGACTATCCTTACTCATTTTTAATGGACAATCTACAAATCCAGAACAACTTAATTGATGCAGCACTGCGTCATGATGTCAAAAAATTTATTTTTCTAGGTTCTTCTTGCATCTATCCAAGATTGGCACCTCAACCTATAAAGGAAGAATTTCTCCTTACATCAGATCTGGAAAGCAGCAATCAATGGTATGCCATTGCGAAAATAGCAGGAGTAAAAGCCTGTGAGGCAATTCGAAAGCAATATGGAAAGGATTTTGTAAGTCTAATGCCTACAAATTTGTATGGACCTCATGACAATTTCGATCTAAAAACCTCTCATGTTTTGCCTGCAATGATCAGGAAGTTTCATGAGGCAAAGCTGGCAGGAGACCAACCCGTTCAGTTATGGGGAAGCGGAAAGGCCAAGAGGGAATTTCTCCATGTAGATGACATGGCTGATGCTGTGCTCTTTGCTTTAAATAATTCACTTGAAGAACATCTGTACAATGTGGGTACAGGTACAGACCTGAGCATCCAAGAACTTTCCATATTGATTCAATCTATTATAGGCCATAATGGAGAAATCATCTGGGACCTATCTAAGCCTGAGGGAACACCACGCAAGCTTTTAGATGTCAGTAAGCTGCAAAGCAAAGGCTGGATATCAAAAATTGAATTAGCCGCAGGAATCAAAGAAACTTATCATTGGTTTTTAACCAACCAAAATAATCTCAAGACTGTCACTTTTTAATTTGATCCACCTTAACAGACCAAAGAGATTGACTTGTATTTTTTAAGGTTTTGTACCTGCTGATTTCAGAGTCACCTAATGGCTAAAGAAATAGGACTTTTCTTGCTTCAAGCCAACAGGCTGATGTATATCATTTACAGAACATTGCCTCAATACCCCTTTACACCTAAACCCTTACGATATTTACAGCTTTAACTTGATAGCCCTATGAGTACATTTTTAAAAGTTTTGACCATTTTGGTCATTTGTTCTTCCTGTGTTTCCAATAAAAAGATTGTTTACCTGCAAAATCTAGAAGGAAATGTCCCCATTTTGGAAGATGAACTGATCACCTACAATCAGCCTGAATATAGACTCCAATACAACGATATCATAGATGTCAATATCCAGACTTTGGAGGATTTTTTGGAAAACGGTTTTAACCTGAGCATGCAAAGAAGGATGCAAATGGGAGCTGGAGGGGTCGGTGATATTTTTTATCTGACTGGATACACTGTAGATAAAAATGGTTTTATCCGCCTACCTGTAGTAGGTGAAATCCATGTTATGGACAAAACACTTGAAGAGACTAGGGAAATCATTGAAGATAAGCTAAGGGCTTATATCAACACTGAAATTTTTGTCAGGGTCAAGTTCGGCGGGATCCGATATACCACATTGGGAGAATTTAGAAGTCCTGGAAAATATATGGTGCTGCAGGAGAGAATGACCATTTTGGAAGCCATTTCCAACTCAGGAGATATGACTCCTACTGCAAAACGGGGAGAAGTCTTATTGATCCGTCAATATCCTGAAGGGACTAAGTTGCATAGAATTAATTTAAAAGACCGCCAGTTGATGAATTCCCCATTTTTCTTTATTCAACCCAATGATCAGCTCTATGCAGAACCTATGCGGGTGAGAGAAATTGGAGCAGGAGAAAATGCTGTACAGTCTTTTTCCCTGTTGATGACTTCTGTGACAGCAGTAGTTTTACTTCTTAACCTTTTTGCGCGCTAATCATGAACAATAACGGTACTATCCCTTCCACCCAAAAACAGCCTAATCAGGACGTAGTTCAAGAAGATGCGCTTGAATTCTATAAAGTCATTATTTTTAGGTATCTCAGTTTTTGGCCCTTTCTACTGGCTTTTGCAATCATTGGGCTGACTTGGGCCTATTACGAAAATCAAAAAATTGTCCCCATCTATAAAGTGGAATCCACTGTGCTGGTCAAAGACAGCAAAAGTCCTATTGGTGGTGGCTTATTTGATGCAGGCGCGTTTTTGCAAGGTAGTTCCAATCTTTCAAATGAAATAGGAATCATTACATCTTTTTCACTTGCAGAAGAAACAGTATCAGGAATGAACCTTAATGTGGCATATTACAAAGATGCCTTTATGAGAAAAGTTCAGCTGTATCAAAACCTTCCGATAATTGTAACTCCAGATTGGGAAAAAGTACAAGAGAACGGGGTTTTGTATAAGGTGGAAGTGATTGATAAGGATAAATTTAAACTAAGTAAAGACGTAAAGAAAATCAATTTTTTAGGACTTGAGCTTCCTTTTTCAGATTCAGGGACTTCAGAAGATCCGGCTCTTATGTTTTTTCAATTTTTCGGGAAAGAAATCAGAGGAAAAAACTTCACATTTACAATTGAAAATAAATATGCAAAACCAGGAGATGTATTCTATTTCAGTTTATCATCCAATACATCTTTGGCTTTACAATACAAAAACGCTCTTAAGGTTGCCCCAACAGACAAATCCTCTACCATATTAGGCCTGAGCCTGGAGACTCCTGTCCCTGAAATGGGAGAAGATTATCTCAACAAACTTATAGAAACCTATCTCAACAGGGAATTAAAAGATAAAAACAGGGCTGCAGAGAATTCCATTTCTTTTATTGAGCAACAGCTCTTGGGAATAAGCGATTCCCTCAATTTTGTAGAATCCAGGTTAGAACGTTTCAGAACGGAAAATAGGATCTTTAACTTATCCCAAGAAGGCAGCCAGGTATTTTCAAAGCTACAGGATCTTGAAAAGGAGAAGTCTCTTGCGGAAATGAATGTGAAATACTACAAGGCCTTACAAAATTACCTGAACAATGACTTAGTTGGAGATCTTTTGGCTCCGTCTTTACTTGGCCTATCAGATCCTATGGTAAACGGGTTGATCCAGAAGTTGTCTGAGCTTCAAACAGAAAAACTCAGATTGACAGGAAATTATTCTGAGCAGAATCCAATGGTAAGAGAGGTCAAAACCAGAATTGAAGATGCCAAAAAGATGTTGAACGAAAACATCATTTCATCTCTCAGAAATACCCAATCATTGATTTCAGAAGTAAATGATAAGATTTGGACTTTAGAGGCTGAGATCAACTCTCTTCCAGATACAGAGAGAAAGTTGCTCAGTATTCAGCGGCAGTTTAGTATCAATGAAAATATTTATTTGTTTTTGTTACAGAAAAGGGCCGAGGCTCAGATTACCAAAGCCTCTAACATCCCCAAAAACGTAGTCCTAGATGCTGCAAGGGTGACAGGATGGCCAAATACCAATAGCTCTAGCAATCTCTTAAAAGGGTTATTGATAGGACTCATGATCCCAATAGGCCTTATTTTTCTCAGAGATTTTCTAAACAACAAAATCGAAGATCCAAAAGAACTTGATAAGAAGTTGAAGGTCCCATTAATAGGCATGATAGGACGTTATGAGGGAGAAGATGGTGTGCCTGTAATGTTAAACCTTCGCTCAGGCGTGACAGAATCATTTAGAAGTATTAGAGCTGATCTTGCTTATTTGACCGGGAATAAAGAAAAATTTACCGTTCTGTTTACATCAGGGATTTCTGGGGAAGGCAAGACCTTTACCTCTATCAATATGGCCGCTGTATTTGCATTATTGGGAAAGAATACCATCTTATTAGGATTGGATTTGCGTAAACCAAAAATTGCAGAGGATTTTGGGTTGAGTAACGAGACGGGGATGAGTACTTGCCTGAGCAGTCAGACAACATGGCAAGAGGTAGTACAGCCTTCGGGATATCAAAACTTGGACTTGATATTAGCAGGTCCTATCCCACCCAATCCTTCAGAATTATTGCTTCAGGAGAAGTTTCTAGAAATTATGGATGAAATCAAAGCTGCTTATGATGTGGTAATCATGGATTGCCCACCTGTAGGTTTGGTGTCAGAAACCAAGCAATTGTTCAAATTTGCAGATGTTAATTTTTTCATGTTTCGTCAGAACTATTCTCCTAAATCTAATATCCAACTTGCGAATAACCTTGTCGAAAAAGGAGGTGTTACAAAAATGTATGGGATTCTTAACGATGTATACAAAAATCAAGGCTATGGATATGGATACGGGTACGGATATGGATACGGGTATGGTGGCAATTCCTATGGATATCATGAAGATAATTCTTCCCCAAGGTGGAAACGGATCTTGAAAAGAAAAAAAAGTGCTCCTAAAAGCTAGAAAGTAAACTATTTTAAATCTATAAGAAGAGGTTGTTTCGAATGGGGCAGCCTCTTTTTTTTTCTGGTAAGATTTCCTAGGGAGATCATTCTTTTGTCTAAAATAGGTTTTGGAAAAAGATGATTTTAATACCTCATGTGGTTGTCTGCAATTTTACCACAATTCAATTGCTCATGCATTATCTGGCAGGAAAAACGAAAGGATTAAGCTTAACTTTTTTGAAGTATTTCTGAAGTTGTTTAAGCCTCTTAAAAAAAAGCGGATATACATAATTGCTTAAGTTCATATAAGAAAAATGCCCAAGCTTAACGGGCTTGTTAAAGTTGTTTGTTTACATATTTTATCCTTTTATTCTAGTGAATTGTTAAGCCTAGAGTGAAGCAGGTTACATTACGAGTTGATTTGTTTATAAACTATGCCAAATTCTTAAAATAATGAAGTTTCATCCGTGTTTTTGGATTGGTGATACTGTATGGGAAAATATAAAAAAATAGAATTTATCTTTTTGCTTTTGGTTCTATTTCAGTGCAACGAACTTTTTGCACAGAAATATAAAAGACAAGATAGGATTGGGTTTTCCATGGGGCCATCCTTTTTGTACAGTGAGAATACAGGTGAAATGAAATTCTTAAAAGTTAAAATCTTACCATCTGGTGGTATTGACTATATCAAAAATTTTTCAACAAACTGGGATATTAAGGCAAATGTAGGTTGGCAAAGCATCGGTACTGGTTCAATTGATGGCGAACAATTTATCAAAAGGATAACTAGGGGTGGGGATCCATTTAGATTTGTAGGGAATTTAATGACTTTTGATGTAACCCCTTTGCTATATATCAACCCTGACAGAAAAGGTTTGCAACCTGATATGTGGAAAGTTTATGTCGGTTCGGGTTTGGGATATTTCTATGCTATTCGAAAGGATGAAAAAAGAGTAGTAGTGGATGATGTTTTGATGAATGAAACTTTCAGATCCATAGATCAAGGTATTTATTTGCCCATAAGAACCGGGATGCATACAAAACTTCATAAGGGAGATATTGGGGTTGAGGGAGTGATGCTGATCAGTCCTTTTCAAAACATTGATGGTATAGCTAATCAATACAAAAAGATCAGCACAGATGTAGCCTGCCAGTTTCAGGTTTTTTATAGATTCAATATTTATAAGTTTTGAATGCTTTGAGGTATGGGGGTTTACTTGTATTGAGTTTATTTTGAGATTAGACCTCTGGGGATAATCCTGTAGATTTGCTCTTCTTCCACATTTCTTGCCCTCCTAACTCGTTTAATCATAAATCAGCGCTCAGGGAAAACTCTATGGCCTGGGTAGTGAGAGTTGAGTAGTAATTACCAGAATCTTTTCTATCTTCCTGATGTTTATTGCAAAACCCACCCTTTCACCCAAATTCCAGCGTAAACACTGTTTTTTCTCCAGGGACTGATGCAACTTCCAATTTGCCTCGGTGGAGGTTCATGATTTGACGGGAAATGGCCAGGCCTATGCCGCTGCCGGTTTTTTTGGTAGTGTAGAAGGGTACAAAAATTCTTTCTAATGCTTCTGGAACAATTCCTTCTCCATGGTCTATTACTTGAATATAGGGAATGGATTGGCTGTCCAAACCGGCTTTTAAAACAATTGTTCTAAATTTTGCCTTCTCCATGGCTTCTTTTGCGTTTTTGATCAAGTTGATCAAAATCATCTGAATCAGGTCTTTGTCTGCCAATAGCTCAAGATCATCCGGCTGTACCTGATGGGTAATGCTGATTTCTGCTTTGGCCAATTCCTCTTTGAGTAAGGTACAGATATCTTCGAACATCCTTTTAACGCTGATTTTCCCCAAGACAGGTTGTGGAATATTGGTATAGTCCCGATAGGCATTGACAAAGTTCACCAAGCCGCTGCTTCTTTTTGAGATAGTTTCCAATCCTTCGCAGAGGTCAAGATAGCTTTCTTTATCCAAATATAGTCTACCCGACTCTTCCACGCTGTCTTCTTCTAGGATGGTTCCCAGCGAATTTGCCAAGCTTGCGATTGGGGTCATGGAATTCATGATTTCATGTCGGAGTACTTTTGTCAGGTTTTGCCAAGCTTGCAGTTCGTTTTTTTGGAGTTCGGATTTGATGTTTTGAAAAGAAAGTAGAGTCCAGCCAGTTCCTTCCATTTTAAATGAAGCTGCTTGTACATTGAGGTGCAGGTCGCTATTGATCTTAATCGCAAAAGAACCTCCTGGCTTCATTTGGAGAACCTGTTTGAGTAGTTCCTTTGACAATTTGCCGAGGTCATTGATGTCTTTGAATTGAGGGATCTGCAGCAGTTGTTTGGCGGCGCCGTTGATCACCCCGATTTTTCCTTGGCTATCGAAAGAAAGGATGCCAGTATTGATATGTTGGATCATGATCTGGAGAAAAAGCATCTGCTCTTCTTTCTCAGCACGTGTTTTCTTGAATGCATCAATCACTTCATTGAAAGACATATTCATTTCACGGAAAGACTTTCCAAGTTTGCTATCCCTGGTAAAGGATGAGGAAAAATCAGAATACCTGATGGATTCAAGAAATCTGGTCACTTTTCTGTTGGTGGTATTTCCATAAGCGATCAGATTAGCGATTTGCAATAAAACAAGCCAGGAAATAAACACTACCTGTACCACATCATATTGATTGAGATACAAGTAGATTCCCACAAACATTGTCAAGGCCAATAGCAATACCCTGACGATCACTCCATTGGCAAATGACCTAAAGCCCATAGCGTTCCAGTCTTCGGTAAAGAGAGGATCTGGTCAGGCCAAGTTCTTCTGCTGCACGGGTGATATGGCCATTGTGTTTTTGCAGTGCTTTGCGGATCAGGATTTTTTCCACATCCTCGATATTCAGGTGATCCAAGCTGACCAATTCCTCTTGTTTTTCAGGTGCAAGTTGCTTTTGCATAAAAAGATCTTCAGGCTGCAATACACTGTGGTTGGTCATGATGACTGCCCGCTCAATGCTGTGCTGAAGTTCCCTGATATTGCCTGGCCAATGGTACTTTTGCATCCGCTTCACGAGTGCCTCACCTGCTTTTCGGATTTCTTTGTTGTATTTTTTTGAATAAAGATCAATAAAATGGTTTGCCAAATGTGGAATGTCCTCGATCCGCTCCCTGAGTGGAGGAAGTGTAATTTCGATGGTATTGATCCTATACAGGAGGTCTTGCCTGAAGCTGTTGTCATACACCATGTTGTGGATAGGCATATTGGTAGCCGAAATCAGCCTGATGTTGACCGGAATGGCTTTGTTGGCCCCCACTCGGGTTACTTCCCTGTTTTGAAGTGCGGCCAGCAATTTTGCCTGGAGAGGTAGTGGGAGGTTGCCGATCTCATCTAAAAATAAAGTGCCCTTATTTGCCTGCTCAAAACGCCCGGCTCTATCTTCTTTTGCGTCTGTAAAGGATCCTTTTTTATGGCCAAAAAGCTCGCTTTCAAATAGGGTTGCAGTGATTGAGCCAAGATCTACCCCTACAAAGGCCTCTCTATGTCTTTTTGAATTTCTATGAATTGCTCTGGCAATCAACTCTTTCCCTGTTCCATTTTCACCTAGGATCAAAACATTGGCATCTGTGACAGCAACACGCTCAATTGTCTCAAATACCTTCTCCATGGCTGGGCTTTTCCCAATGATGTCCTTAAACTTCCGGTCTAGGTCCTGGTAAAGTTGCTGTTGTTGGTTTTTTAGCTGATCAACTTCAAGTTTGGACCTTCTCAGTTGAAGCGCTGAGTTGAGTGTGGCTAGAAGTTTTTCATTTTCCCAAGGCTTGAGCACAAAATCAGTTGCCCCTTCTTTTATGGCTCTTACAGCAGTATTGACATCTCCATAGGCAGTAATCAATACCACCACTGCTGAAGAATCAAGTTCAAGAATCCTGTCTAGCCAATAAAACCCCTCTTGGCCACTGCTGACATCTTTGGTAAAATTCATGTCAAGCAAGATTACATCGTATTGCTCATTAACAATCAAGATGGGCAAGAGATTGGGATTGGTTTCCGTGTCTATTTGGCCAAAATGCCTCTTGAGAAAAATCTTTGCGGCGGTCAACAAATCCTCATTGTCATCAATAATCAGGATTTTGCCAGGTTTGGTTTCTTTCATAGTGGGTGTTGATAAAGAATCTTACACTAATGGTGGTTCTTTGACAATACCTATACCGAAAAGGAAAAGCAGGTATCGGAAAACCTAAAATCGGGGTTTAGATGAAAATATAGGCAATTTCTTTTGAGCATGCACCTCACAATACCAAAACAAAATAGCCCATTTCTATCCGCTTTTGGTCGCTGGCGGACAATTTTGTACGAATAAATTCTGCTGATATGTGAGATATGCCTATTTTTTCATTTTTTGAGGCCTTTTGGGCATGGCATATTAATTGGCACAAGGGGGATAACCCACAAAAGAGGATTATTCAGCATGGATAGGAAGATTGAAAAAAAGACCTGGACACCAAAATTTATCGCAATGATTGCAGCTGGTGTATTGGTAGTGAGTTTTGTGATATACCAATTGGTCTTTGCAGATGGCAGGTCAACAATGAACGTGAGCAAGGAACGCATATCCATAGCCACGGTCATTGAAGGTGAATTTACGGATTACATACCTGTGAGCGGCACCATCGAGCCGGGTGAGGTTTTTTTCCTGGATGCGATTGAAAGAGGCAATATCCAGAAGATCATCCGGGAGTCCGGCGCCATGGTGGATGTAGGGGACACCATCTTGATCCTCACCAATTCAAACCTACAGCTGGATGTGATGCAACGGGAGACGGACCTGTACTTCCAGATCAACAACCTCCGGCAAACCCGCCTGCTGCTGGACCAGAATGACCTCAACCAACAGGGACAGCTGGCAGAGATAGATTACCAGATCAACCTGCTGAAACCCCAATATGAGCGCTTCAAGGAACTTCACGGCAAAAAACTGATTTCTGACCGTGAACTTGAGGAGGTGAAAGAGCAGTATGATTACAACCTCAAGCGCAAGCGGCTGACCTATGAATCCTATCGTAATGATTCCGTGGCCAGGTCGATCCAGAAGCGTCAGCTCAGGGATTCGGAGGCCAGAATGGAACAGTCTCTCACCGGGGTGGGCCATATCTTGGACAATCTCGTAGTCCGTGCTCCCATCAAAGGGCAGCTTTCCACAGAGCAGATTGAAGTGGGTCAGTCCATTGCCAGCGGTCAGCGGTATGGGCAGATAGATATCCTTGACAAATTCAAAGTTCGTGTACCCATTGACGAACTTTACCTGCCAAGGGTCAGTACCGGCTTGAAAGGGAGCTTTACTTTTTCGGGAGGGACTTATGAACTTGAGATCAGCAAGATCTATCCCAACGTCACCGGGGGGCGATTTGAAGTGGATATGGTATTTACCGGGGAAGTTCCTTCGGGAATCAGAAGGGGGCAGACCGTCAGGATAGGACTCGAGCTGGGAGAGAGCAAGCAGGCTACTTTGCTACCCACCGGCGGTTTTTATAAAGATACCGGCGGCAACTGGGTCTTCGTGGTCAATGAGCAGAGCGGCAAGGCCGAGAAAAGGAATATCAGGCTCGGCCGCAAAAACCCGGAACACTATGAAGTACTGGAAGGTCTTCGCTCCGGAGAAAAAGTCATCATCAGCGGATACGAGAATTTTGGGAAGAATGAGGTGTTGAATTTGAAATAGGGGGGAGTTGGAAGTCGGATGTAGGGAGTTGGAAGTTGGAGTTATTCAAGCTCAACCGACTAAAGGTTCAACGATTATCTTCTACCCAAAATTTGAATATAATGTACTGGAGTTAAGGTGTTAGTGATTGTGTAATTATGAATCAAAAAATGGACTTAACAAAAGAAGGTTTAGGGTCTTGTTTCTCCAATTTGTTGAAGAAAAAGTTTTTATAGTATTATAATATTAGTTAAATGGTTTTATTTCATGGAAGAGGTTTTAGTAAATTAGATAACAAAAAAATATTCAGCTAAAACATTGATATCATGAAATTTAAGTTTGAAAAATTAATTATCTGGCAAAAGGCTATGGATTTCGGAGAGGTGTTGTTTCATGAAACTCATAAATTCCCTAAAGGAGAGCTCTTTAATCTGGTTACACAGCTTAGGAGGGCATCTGATTCTATTGCACTGAACATTGCAGAAGGTGCAACTGGTCAATCTAACCCAGAATTTTATAGGTTTATGGGGTATGCTATGAGATCACTGGCTGAAGTAGTTACTTGTCTTCATAAAGCATATCGACGAGGATATATAACTACTGAAGAGTTTGAAAATAATTATAATGAATCATATAATATGATGAATATGATGGCTTCATTTCGGTCCAAATTGAAAAACAAAAACAGTTCTTAAACAAATTAAGCTTCCATCTTCTGACACTGGCAAAAGACATAAGACCTAATTAATTCGGTTTCCTGACTTCCAGCTTCGGACTTCTAACTTCCAACCTCAAAGAAACTACCTCAACACAAAAAACAATCATATGGAAAACATCATCAAAACAGTCAACCTCAAAAAACTATACACGACTGAGGAAGTGGAAACCACCGCGCTGGACGATATCCAGCTGGAGATCAAAAAGGGGGAATTTGTGGCCATCATGGGACCTTCGGGGTGCGGTAAATCAACTTTGCTCAATATCCTTGGTCTTTTGGACAATCCTGATGGAGGGCAATATTACTTTCTCGGCCAAGAGGTTGCCAGATTTTCCGAAAGGCAGCGCTCCCAATTGCGGAAAGGCAACATCGGTTTCGTTTTTCAGAGCTTCAACCTCATCGATGAGCTGACTTGCTATGAAAATGTGGAACTTCCCTTACTCTACCTTAAAGTGCCTTCCGATGAAAGGAAAAAGCGTGTGGAAGAAGTGCTGACCCGCATGAACATCATGCACCGCAAAGACCACTTTCCCCAGCAGCTTTCGGGAGGACAGCAGCAGCGTGTCGCTATCGCCAGGGCCATTGTCGCCAGACCTTCCATGATCCTTGCCGATGAACCTACCGGAAATCTTGACTCAGCCAACGGTGAAGAAGTGATGCGTCTACTCGAAGAGCTCAACAACGAAGGTACCACCATCGTGATGGTAACCCACTCCCCACATGATGCCAACTATGCCCACCGCATCATCAACCTCTTTGACGGTAAAGTGGTGACAGAAAATATCCGGGAGCAGTTTCATATATAGTGATTGGTATATAGTATTTAGTTTTTGGTATGTAGTATTCTATGTAGTAGGTAGTATTTGGTATCATAGTATTTGTACCAAGACCAAGTATTATGTATAGAGTATGAATCAGTAAGCATCAAGAATTTGATTGAGGTGCCTAAATAGGAAAATCCAAAGATCTTATCTTAAGTCTTATTTCTTATTCTCAATACTCACTACTCAATACTCACTACTCATATTTAATTTCTCGCAACGGGCGCAACTATTCTCGCAAAGAGCGCAATGGTATTATAACAAAAAAACGAGTCAAAACACAATT
>DAIPZN010000042.1:14793-34327 GCA_036782195.1 Cyclobacteriaceae bacterium
GACTTAAATCTTGTGTCTTAAGTCTTATGTCTAATATCTCAATACTCACTACTCAAATCTCATTACTCATATGATGTTTCTCGCAACGGGCGCAACGATTCTCGCAAAGAGCGCAATGGTATTATAACAAAAAAACGAGTCAAAACACAATTATGTAGATCTTGACCCACAATCTAGGCAAATCCAAAGACTTAAATCTTGTGTCTTAAGTCTTATGTCTAATATCTCAATACTCACTACTCACTACTCCCTTATGTTCACCAACTACCTCAAAATTGCCCTACGTGGCTTTGCCAAGCACAAGCTCACCTTTTTTATCAATCTTTTTGGATTGGCTCTAGGACTTTGGGCGGCTATGTTGATAGGGCTTTGGGTTGACAGCGAGTTGAAGACCAACAAGCATTTCCCCGGGATTACCCAGGTCTTCAGGATCATGGAGCATCAATCCTACGGACCGGAAATATTCACCACCACGTCCACACCGGGAATTCTCGCGAGGGAGCTGAAATCCGTCTATCCGGAAGTGGAGTATGCGGCCTGCTACAGCTGGAACGAAGAGCACCTCTTTGTCGCAGGGGACAGCAGGATCAAGCTCAACGGTTTTTTTGCAGAGCCTGACTACCTGCATATCCTACAGTACGAAATGCTTCACGGGGACAGGAGCCAACTCCTCATGGACAAAAGCCACATTGTCCTCACAGAAGACGCCGCTGTCAGGCTATTTGGCAACAGTTCGGTCATCGGGGAAACAGTCAATCTCAAAAATGCCGAAGGAGACGAATATTATACCGTCCAAGGCGTGCTGAAAAGTCTACCCAATACTGTTGCGGCAAAATTTGATTACATCCTTCCGTTTTCGGTGATGTTTGACAAACCTTTCAACAGCTGGCTGCAGCAGTGGGGCAACAATGGCCCAAGCACGATTGTCAGACTCCATAAACAGGCTGATTGGAAGCAGTTTTCCGAAGCTATTGCGGGTTTTATCAAGGAAAGAAACGAGGGGAGCAATGTCAGGCTTTTTGCCTATCCCCAGGAGGATCTTTACCTGTATGGCAAATTCAAGGACGGGTTGCAGCAGGGTGGCCGAATCGAATATGTGAGGCTCTTTTCGGTCATCGGGATATTTGTCTTGCTGATCGCCTGCATCAATTTCATGAACCTTTCCACTGCCAAATCCCAGAAACGGGCCAAGGAAGTAGGGGTAAGGAAAGTGGTTGGCGCCGAAAAATCTGCCCTGGTGGGACAATTTATAAGTGAGTCCCTGATCATCACGGTCTTTGCATCGCTATTGGGTCTGCTGCTGGTGCAGTTGACGCTACCTTTATTCAATACCCTCACAGAAAAGGAGATGGTCGTGCCTTACGGGAGCGGCATGTTCTGGCTGCAGCTTTCCCTCATCGTATTGTTTACAGGTCTTATAGCTGGCAGTTATCCTGCTTTCTACCTTTCGGCGACCAAGGTCGTTTCCGTTTTCCGCACCCATACCAAATCAGGAAAGCATGTGGTACTGGCAAGAAAAGGCCTGGTCCTGTTCCAGTTCGTACTGGCCACCATTATGATCGTGTCGACAGTGGTGGTATACCAACAGATCAGTTTTGCGATGAACCAGCAGCTGGGATACCAGAAAGAACAGCTTCTGGTGATTCCGCTGGAGGGAAAGTTGTTTGAGAACTATGAGATTTTCAAAAACAGGATAACCCAAAACAACGGGGTCGTGAATGTGAGCAGGGCCACACATTCCCTCATGGGGAGAAATTCCAACACCGGTGACGTGACCTGGGAAGGCAAAAGCCCGGATTTCATTGCGCTCTTTGAAATCATGCGGGTTGATTATGACTTCCTCGAAACCATGGGAATGCAGCTGATCAAAGGAGAAGATTTTTCTAGGGAAAAAGGGGCGGACTCCCTGATGGGTGCCATCCTCAACAGGAGAGCCCTCGAACTCATGAGCGCTGACAAACCCGATGTGGCGTCTTTCAACTTGTGGGATGATGACAGGGACATCACAGGTGTGGTTGAGGATTTTTATTTTCAGAGCTTCCATGAAATCATGGAGCCGGTAGTCCTGCTGCTGGACCCCTCCTTTGCTGCCACTGCATATGTCAGGATAGGTACAGGAGACCTGCAGGAAACCCTTGACCATATCCAACAGGTGGCATCAGACCTCAATCCGGACTTTCCGTTTCAGTACAACTTCATGGATGACAATTATGCCAAGCTTTACAATGAGGATGTCAAAGTCCGTGAGCTGGCCAAGTATTTCAGCATCCTGACCATCCTGATCTCCTGTCTGGGACTGTTGGGACTTTCCGCCCATATTGCAGAGCAAAAGACAAAAGAAATCGGCATCAGGAAAGTGCTGGGAGCATCCGTTTTCTCCATCCTGCATGTGATCAACAGGGAGTTTATCATCATTGTCTCCGCGGCCATTGCGATGGGTTCGGCTATGGCCTATTGGCTGATGCAGGAGTGGCTGTCCGGCTTTGCTTATAAAATCGACTTTGCGTGGTGGTTTATCCCCATGGCAGCTGGGGTGATCCTATTGATCGCTTACCTGACCGTGACGCTTCAGGCCCTCAAGTCTGCCCGGGTCAACCCCGCAAGTACGCTTAAAAGTGAGTAATATAACCCCTTTGCCGTATGTTATTCAATTTCATTACCATCGCCTTCAGAAACTTACTGAAACGGAAGTATTATGCTGCCATCAATATGTTCAGCCTGGCAATGGGCATAGCCGGTGGGATTTTCATGCTGGTGTATGTGCTAGATGAGCTTAGTTTTGACAGGTTTCACGTCAAGGGGGACCGGGTTTACCGGGTCAATTCGGTATTTGTGGATCCCGAAAGGGGGAGCAAAGGCTATAATGACACCAATGCCTGGCCCTTGGGAAAGATCCTGGAGCAGGAATATCCGGAGGTAGAGGAGCAGGTATACCTCTCCAACTGGCCCAACCTTGAGATCAGTCAGGGCAAAGAGCGGTTTTCCCAGCGTATGCTTTACGCTGAACCGGGGTTTTTCAGGTTATTCTCTTTCCCTTTGCTAAAAGGTGACCCGGAGGCGGCCTTGGCAGCCCCATTCCAAGTGGTCATTACAGAAGAGATGGAGAAGAAATTTTTTCCCGGAGCTGATGCGTTGAACCAGGTTTTACTCATGGAAGATTCTCTTCCCATGTTGGTCACAGGCGTAATGCAGGAAATTCCCAAACAAAGTCACCTCCAATTTGACATGCTGGTATCCTTTCCGACTTTTGAACTGCTCAATACGCCTTTTGAGTACGAACAGGGATGGGGCAATTTCAACCTGAGAAACTACCTCCTGCTCAAAGAGGGCATAGACGGGGAGGTTTTTGCCAAAAAAGTCGAGGGCATCTATGAGGACAAGGTAGGGGAGATGCTAAGATCCTGGGGTGCTTCTGCTCTTGTCGATCTCGAGCCCCTGCATGAACTCTACCTGAATCCTGATACAGGCAATGGATTGGGTCCTAAAGGAAACATGCAGCGGGTGTATCTGGTAAGTGCAATCTGCCTGTTCACCATTCTCCTGGCCTGTATCAATTTTGTCAACCTGGCCACAGCAAGGGCCGCTGACCGGGCCAAAGAGGTGGGATTGAGGAAGGTTGTCGGTTCTTCCAGGCATGCTCTGGTAGGTCAGTTTTTGGTAGAGGCCTTGGTCGTTACCATTTTCGCATTTCTTCTGGGGCTTTTGATGGCCAAACTGCTGATGCCGTGGTTCAACGAGCTGCTGAATAAGGCTTACGACCTGTCCATGCTGACACAGCCTTCCGTTTGGCTGGGTATGGCAGTGATGCTGCTGTTGGTAGCACTGGCCTCGGGTTATTATCCTGCATTGGTGTTGTCGGGCATGCAGCCTATCAGGGTATTGAAAGGTAAGTATTTCGGAACCGCGCACGGTATCCGATTCAGAAAGGCGCTGGTCGTGTTCCAGTTTTTTATAGCAGTATCCTTGGTTTTGGCCACTTTTATAGTGAGGGACCAGTTGCGGTTCATGATGGAAACCGATCCAGGTTTTGCCAAGGAAGAAGTTCTGGTGCTTCGGACACAAAAGGCCTCTTTGGCCCAGGTCAGCTTTCTCAGACAGGAGCTGTCCCAGAAGCCCGGGGTTTTGGCCACTACCTTCACCAATGGCCTTCCCGGACGTCCGGGCTGGATGGGTCAGATCGCTTATCCCAAAGGTCAGGAAAATGAATTTCCCGTAAGTGTGGAATACCTGGCAGTAGACGAGGAATATGCCGCAACCCTGGATCTGGAACTTGTGGCAGGTAGGTTTTTTGATGCAGATCGGCCCGGTGACCTTTCGGATGGCCTGGTCCTGAATGAAAAAGCCGTGTTCCAGTTTGGTTGGAACAGTCCAGAGGAAGCCTTGGGAAAACAGATCGTTTCCCCTTCGACCACCCCACAGGGTACCGTAATCGGTGTGGTGAAAGATTATCATCAATTGGGTCTGCAAAACAAAATCCACGGGATAGCTATGGATGTGGCGCCGGATTATGGACATTTCCTGGCAATCCGATTCGATCCGGCACAGACGGCTACGGTTCTTGCAGCGGCAGAAAATGCATGGGCAGCCGTTTTTCCGGAATATACCGTTAATTATTTCTTTTTAAATGAGGATTTCGGTAGGCTTTACGGCAACGAGATGCGCCTGTCAAAGATGTTTGGGTTGTTTGCAGGCCTTACGCTGCTGATTTCCCTTATCGGGATGATGGGGCTCTTGGCTTACCTACTGGCGGGAAAATCCAAAGAACTGAGCATCAGAAAAATCCTGGGTGCCGGTACCGCAGAACTGGTTGCATATGTGACCAAAGAGTTTGTGGTGCTTGTTGCAGTGTCGTTGTCGCTGTCTTTGCCCCTGATATGGTACCTCGGGGCAAATTGGCTCAACAATTTTGCCTACAGGTCCGGCCTGCAGGTCGGTTCATTCATAGGCTCAGCGTTTATAGCCCTTGCGGTGACATGCATTGCTGTAGGCTTACAGGCCTATAGCGCTATCCGCAGCAATTCCATGGCGGCTTTGCAACGTGAGTAGAAAGCAGGTCAAGGCCTTCTCCTGTTGTGGATTCTTTTTCTGAACACAAAGTAAAAGCCTACGATGATGATCGGGATGACCAGAAAAATCACGATGTTACTCGTCTCAGTCATGTCCAGAGGTCCCCTGGGCTTGGGGATATTGGGATTGTTCTGCGCCATTGCTGCAATTGTACTGACAAAGACCAATAGGAAAGTTAAAAATGGATTTCGTATTCTAAACATGTTCTAACGCTTTAGATTTTCAAAGACACTTGTCTTTTGTACATTTTTAAACCTAATATCATGCCAAGCAACCCAATTGCTATGCATAAACCCATCCATACTAGCGGATTGTTCTCCCATAATCTTACCAATACTGTGAGTGTAAATAATGCGCATCCTGTTGCTGACCAGCACCAGTGTGATTCTAAATAGGTTGTCTTGACCTTCTCTGCGGGAAGATTTACCAGAATTTTAAGTTCATCCCAATGCCACAAAAGCAGGATAGTCGCAGCTATCAGCATTCCTCCAGTGATTACGGGAGTGTAGGCAAAATCCATGGAAATGGTGATGATAAAGATGTTGAGGATGATGGGAAAAAACATCACTGCGCCCAATTTGGCGAATCTTTGTGTCATCAAAAGCGCACCTGCTATCAATTGTGCCCAACCTAAAAACTGCCAGTAAACTCCTGTTCTATACAGGGTTTCAAAAAAATGAAAAGCAGTTCCAAAGTCAGCTGTTTCATGAATGGCTGTAGTAAATCTTTCCCCTTGTATTTTGACTATGCTTGCAAATACAAATGCACCCCCAATAAGATACCTAAGGTAGATGATAGCAAGCTGCGCTAAGGCTTTTCTTTTTAGGGTTTCCATATGGATGATGATTCATGATAATTTCGAATGTTACACAATTTTTCAATATTATTTATTGCATAGATTACCACTTAGCGCAGATTTTGGAATGGTTTTGAATAGATGTTTAATAACTATGAAAAAAGTAATGCTTCCGTTTTTGTTGCTGTCACTCTTTTTTTCCTGCAAAACATATAGGAATGTTGAAAACATCCGTCCATACACCGATAGAACAGAGAGGCTAGATGGAATTGCTCCGGAAGAAATGGATAAACTGAATCCAGGGGACCAACTTGCTGTCCGCATGTTGGATGGGAAAAGCCACAGATTTACCTATGTTCAGACTCTTGATGGTATGGTGTATGGTACTTACGGGAGAGACAAAAATCCCAAATCGATAGAAATTCCTTTAGCAGAAGTTCAGGATGTCCGTGTAAAGCGAATCAACTGGTACCTAACCTCTACCATTCCTTTACAAGTTCTAGGTGCGGTTTTGCTAGGAATCATGATTGCAGTGGGGTCTACAGCCGGTTGATTGCTTACATCAAAAATCCGTTTTCAACGGGGTAAGGTGGAGGGATGTCTTTTTCATCCAACATTTCTTTCAGGTCTATTTCTATAGCCCTTACTATTGAGGATACTGGCACATCATTGTAAGCAGCTTCAAAAGGATTTTCAGAATAATCCCCGATCCTGTCCATCAAAAAGAATATCCAGATAATCAAGGTTGAAAAAGGAATGGTCATCCAGACATATAGGTCTTTGTGATTTTCGAAAATATTGAGCAATCCAAAAGGAATCAATGCGCAAAACAAGTAATTCATCCACAATGCTGTTGAGGCATATTGTCTTGGCAAAGGGAAGTTTTTGATCCTTTCGCACATGCCTTGATTGTCATATAGCCTACTGATGAGCTGATGCAGCCACACTTGCTGATAGGTGTCAACAGTACGCGAATCCTTCATTGTCTTAATGGTTTCAGCTTGTTTTTTTAACAGCTGACTTGGCACATTGGTTTTATTCGAATATCCTGTCCACTCTTCTTCGTTGATATAGGGTTTCAATGTTACCTCCATAGAGATATCATAAGTTTCCCGAAAGGTAGGGGTATATTGTAGATTCAAAGGGTCTTCATGATGTTCCCAGCTCTTCTTCCTCCTTAGCACATGCGCCAAAGCATGTACCCAGGCCAGATGTCTGAAAATAATACTTTTTTGTTCAGCCTTAGTTATTCCAATGGGTAGGGTTAGGATCGCTGTAGCAAATGATCTGCTGTCATTAACAATTGCGCCCCAAATCTTCCGTGCTTCCCATGTCCTGTCATAGGAGCTGTTGTTTTTGAATCCGAGATAAAAAGCCACTGCAATACCAATTACTGAAATCGGTTCCCACGGTAACGTAAATTCTAGACCTGTTAAAATATATGTTCCTGTAATACTGATGGAATAAAGCAAACCGTAAAAAAGTGACTTTCTGGACCACCTTAGGGTCATGAAGAGACTGTAATGACGCTTGACATACATGGTTCGGTGGGAATAGGATAAATAAAAACGCGCTTATTCTTAATCTACTTCAACAAAGAGGAAGGTGTCGGAGATGGATTGGCTTCATTACCAAGATTAAATACCAACATACCAAGCCCATCCACTATCTCCGAAATCCATAAATTCATCAGAGACAACTATTTTTTCTATATATTTCAAACTTTTGTATCCGATCTGTTTTTCTAGCCTTAACCTCAAAGGGGCACCATGGGGAATGGTAAGTTGTTTGCCATTCATGCCATAAGCCAATAGTGTCTGAGGGTGAAACGCATCTAAAAGATCAATGCTTTCTGTATATCCGTCATATGAAAAGAAGTTTACAAATCTTGCAGAAGGCTTAATCCCAGCTATTTGCAATATATGGCCCAAAGGCACACCTGTCCATTGACCTATAGCCGTCCAACCTTCTTCACAGGTGTGTCTTGTGATCTGTGTTCTTGATGGTAGCTTCATCAATTCTGCCAATGAAAAAGATTGTGGGTTGCTCACACTTCCTTCAACATTGATTCGCCAATCGGAGAATCCGGTTTTCATTAACTTTTCATAATTTTCATTATAGGTAGGTTTTGAAGAATCCGCAGGATTGACTGTGCCTGTAGCTGGAAATGAGGAGATATCGCTCAAAGAATACTCCTTAGCTAAAGATTGTCCAGGTAAAAGGGCTCTATGGGCAATATAAGTGAGGTTGTCACCCATTCTCAGCAGATTGCCATAAGTAGGAGGTAAGGGCTTCGTACATCCTCCAAGCAACAAACCCCCTATTGCAGTTACACTGGTAATTAAAGCTTCTCTTCTGGTCAACAGAGTTTTCTTTTTCATATCATTTGCCTATGGTGATGGTGCCTAAATTTTTACGGAATCCTGACCTTATGACCATAATTAAGTGGGTCAGGAGAAATAGAACCAATGCGGAAGATGCAAAGAAGTGGATAGTCCGCGCTGATTGAGCCCCGAAAAACAAGTCTAATAAAAATGGGTATGCAGCTGTGACTGCGGGAGACATGGTCAAGCCGGTCATGATGATGACAGGAAACAAGACGAATATCACAGACCAATAAGCCCATTTTTGAAGATGTCCATAGGGATCCCAACCTGATTTTTTAGGAAAATTTCTCCGGATATGGTGTTTGAAATCTGCCCAAAGAAGACTAGGCTTTAGGTCAGCTGCCTTCGGCCAGATTCTTCTCCACAAGTGCCCACTCACAAGACCAATGCATAGGTAAACCAATCCTGTGGTTACCAGAATCCAGGCAGCAAGGAAATGCAGACTCCGGCCCCAGCCGTTTTCATTAAAAATCTCAAAAGTCCTGGAAGCTGAATAGGGTCCGTCTGGATCTGTTGTAAAAGCCTGCACCTGATCCCATCCTCCATGTTGATGGTTGCGACTGATTGGGAATTCCAAAATAGCAGGTGTAAGGTCATTGCCCACTTCCCCCCAATAAAGTCTTGGATGGCACATTAAGATGATAAAGCCGCTGAAGAGGAGCGCAAAAAAGCTAAAGGTAAGGGTCCAATGGGTGATTCGGATCCAGATGGGAGGGACACGATGAATTGAGTAATTGTTCTGTTCCATATCTGCTTGAGATTCAGCAGATTTAATTTAGTTAGTTTTTCAATATTGTCCTAATAAATAAATGAAGTGCATTTCTATTTACTTCTGTTCCAATATATTTTGAGGTTGTTCGTAGATCTGCCAGATGCAATGATATCAGGTTTCCCATCCCCGTTTAGATCAGCGACCTGCATATCTTCAGTAGCCATTCCGTTATGATCGATCCAACTGATTGCATAATTGTCTGCAGCGTCTGGTAGGTAAAGCCGGATACCGATGTCACCTTGAGCATTCGGAACCCTCCAGCCGGAAAGGATACCTTGTTTTCCCGAAAGCTTTATCCAACCGATGGCATGCCCCTCTGCAAGTCCAGCATCAAGCTCCTTTCTTGCCTGATTTCCCTTATCAAAAGAATAAACAGCAACTTTACTGCCGTGCATGGGTTCTACTGTAGCCAATTTTGATCCCAACATCCTCAGTTCTCCTACAGCCAAATCTGCAACCATACGTTCATTTTCCGGTTTCCATGATCCTGAAGTAAAGTGAAAAGCCTTTACCCCTTCTCGGCCACCAACCAAAATCCTTTCACCATTGCCATCCGGGACTATGTCCAAATTGTGGGTCATGTGCATGGAGGCATCTATGGTTTTGATTTCCCAATTGTCCTTGGGATTTTTTGGAGGGATGTATGCCTGAACCCTTACACCCGCACCTTGTCCCATTTTATTGCCTCGTCCATGAAGTGGAAGTACAATAAGGTGGTATGCATTCCCGGCTTTTGCCCAGCGCATTCTATGAACAGTTGGTTCATGGGGTAGGGTCACCACCTCCCAAAGTTGTGTAGGATCTTCAGGCCTTATCAGATAATGGACCGAACCTGATTGGTTGCTATCAGTAGTTTCTCCTGGGTTCCATTGGGCGCCTACAGCCACTTCCACTTTTCCGTCTCCATTGATGTCTCTGGCTGCAATACAGACATTGTCATGTTCAGTTAGATTTTCAGCCATAACAAACCGCTTCCAGTCCCCATTGCGGTACCAGACAAATTGTTTTTTGTCAGCTAATAATATATCAGGCTTTCCATCACCGTCTACATCGCCGATGGCAAGGCCGTAACCTATAGCAACCTGATTGTCGATTTCCTGCGCTTCAAATTCTATTTGTTGGGCGAAAATTGAAGAAACGGATAACATAAGAATGAATAAAGTCCTCATGGTGCTATAGTTAGGTCTATTCTAAAGTTAAGAAATTCATCTTTGAGAACCAGATGATTGATTCAATTTACCCGATTTTCTTGATCTTATTGAAGAGTTGGGCCTCTAAAATGCAGCAATAAAATAGGATGTAAGATTTAGGACAAGGGCATAGACCATTCTCCAGATTTGAAAATGAAAATAATGTGTTCCAAAAATTCTTGGTAATCCGTTTAGGTTGCATTTCCCTAAACCATTAAATTGACTGCATGAATAGGAGAAACTTTATCGGCAACATTGCCTTGGGGTCAGGGGTATTAGCGTTGACACCTTTTTCTGGGACAGCCCAAGGGACTTTGTCCATTTCCGAAAACAGGAAGCAATTTCAAGCAGACATCATCATTGCAGGAGGTGGCCTAGGTGGATGTGCAGCGGCTTTAGCGGCATTGCGCAATGGCTGCTCGGTAGTGCTGACCGAAGAGACGGATTGGATAGGTGGACAGCTGACCCAACAGGGTGTGCCACCTGACGAACATCAGTGGATAGAAACACACGGGGCCACAGCCTTGTATAGAGATTTCAGGACTGCCATAAGGAAATATTATCAGGACCATTATCCATTGACAGATGCAGCAGCTTCCAATGACCTGCTCAACCCGGGTGATGGACTCGTTTCTAGGCTTTGTCATGAGCCAAAAGTTGCTTTGGCTGTACTTCATGCCATGTTTGCATCTTATGAAAGTGCCGGAAAGTTTAAGCTGCTGCTGGAGCATAAAATCACAAAAGCACAGGTGAACGGCAAACGTGTACAGGCTTTGACAGCCACCTCTTTGCGTTCTAAGGATTCTGTAATGCTTTCTGCCCCTTACTATGTGGATGCAACAGAACTTGGAGATCTTTTGCCTTTGACCAAGACCGCCTATGTAACGGGTACTGAGTCGAAATCCCAAACTGGAGAATGGCATGCACCAGATAAAGCAAATCCTGACAACAACCAGTCTTTTACAGTTTGCTTTGCTATGGATTATGTCAAAGGCGAAGATTGGACAATACCCAAACCTGCTGATTATGATTTTTGGAATTCTTATGTACCTGACTTAAATCCCAAATGGCCGGGTAAAATGCTGGCGCTCCACTATTCAAATCCGCAGACCTTGGCGCCCAGGGAACTGGGATTTCATCCCGAGGGAATGGATACACCTGGAAAACTGAATCTTTGGCTTTACAGGAGAATAATCAGCCGTGCGAACTTCAAGGAGGGACTATATCCAAGTGATATCACTTTGGTCAACTGGCCACAAAATGATTACATCCCAGGAAATATCGTGGATGTCAGTGAAGCTGAATTCCAAAAACACTTTAAAGGAGGGAAACAGTTGAGCTTGTCTTTCTTGTATTGGTTGCAGACAGAAGCACCAAGACCTGATGGTGGAAAGGGATGGAAAGGTTTGCGGCTCCGGAATGATGTAATGGGAACTGAAGACGGTATGGCCAAATATCCCTATGTCAGGGAGTCGAGGAGGATCAAGGCTCTCTTTACAGTGCTTGAAGAGCATGTGGGGAAAGAACAAAGAGCTGCTGTATCCGGATTGTCAGGAGATGCCTTGAAGGCTGCGGCTTTTGATGACAGTGTGGGGATTGGTTACTACCATATTGATCTGCATCCAAGTTCAAGAGGAGATAATTATATTGATTTTCCATCACTTCCATTTCAGATTCCTCTTGGGGCATTGATCCCTATTGAGACAGAAAATCTTTTGCCTGCCAACAAAAACATAGGAACCACGCACATCACCAATGGATGCTATAGGTTGCACCCTGTGGAATGGAGTATTGGTGAAGCCGTAGGCATGTTGATACCATTTGTCATATCCCAAAACACTACACCCAAGCAGGTGCGGGAAGATAAAAAGCTGCTCAGACAGTTCCAGGAGATGGTGAGAAGTCAGGGAATTGAGACAGAATGGAAGGGGTGAGACGCTTATGTTAATTTCATGCAAAGTGCGCAGCTAGGGTCAAGAATTAAGTAGTGGTAACAGAGAATTATCAAGTGTAAAGAAGAAAATGGCTTTTGAAGTTTACCTCAGCTCCATTAGATAGCCCATTTATTAGGGGTTATGATAAAGCAGTGGAGAAGTGATTTGAGATCAAAACATCTTAAGTAATGAGTATTGGGCAATGAGTTTGAACTCTCGAAGTTTAAATAACGACAATCCCCAAGGGTTTCAATGTCAGTAGCCTAGTATGGTAGCCAGGAGCTTATTTAGTTTTTGGTCCAGTTAAGACCAAGATTTATAAATCATTCTTCCTGTATTTTGCCCATCTGCGGACATTTTATTGGATTTCGTACACTTGGTCAAACCTACAAATGGCCTTTGCTTAATGGAATCCACTATTTCAACTGGCACAATCCTAGAAATGAGCATGTTGGTTAAAAAATGACTTACTCATTTAATTCAACGTGCTATGTGGAAAAACTACTTTGTCATCACTTTGCGGAATTTAAGTAAACGTAAACTATATGCCGGGATCAATGTGTTCGGATTTACCATTGCCTTGGTCAGTTTTTTGGCAATAGTGCTTTACATCTATCATGAAACAAGCTATGATAAAATGTATAGCGACTATGAGCGCATTTACAAATTTAACCAGGAATTTAGGGCAGGTGGGGAAACCCAATTGGTGGGTACAACCCCTTCTAGCCTAGTTCCTACTCTATTGGAGGAAGTTGCTGAAGTTGAATCAGCCACACTTGTGTTTGACCTCAGTATATTTTCCTCAGTGATGGTCAATGCAGGCGAGGGCAACCAAGAAGAAAGCAAGTTTGCCTTTGCTGATGCCAATTTTTTCAATGTTTTTGACCTTCCATTGCTTTATGGAAACCCTGAACTTGCCCTTTCTGCACCCAATCAATTGGTTTTGACAGCATCGACTGCAAAAAGATATTTCCGATCCACAGATCAAGCAGTAGGGAAGCAAGTTCAAATAGACGGTGAATCTTATACAGTATCAGCAGTAATGGCTGATTTTCCCTCCAACAGCCACTTGAATTTTGATTTCCTTGCTTCTTTTCTTACACATAGGCATGGCAACAACCCGGAATGGTCTCCAAGTAATTATTACAGCTATGTCAAACTGAGCAGGGAAGCGGATTTGTCAGGATTTTCAACTCAATTGGAGCAATTGGTCGAAAAATACTTGGGAGAGGCTCAAAGGAGCTATGGCTTCAATACAGCCTTTTATGTGCAGCCAGTTTCATCATTGCATCTTTCCAACATGACTGATAGCAGCTTCAAGCCTGGATCCGATATCAGGTATCTGTATATTTTTGGCATTGTAGCTTTGTTACTGATTTTAATTGGGGTCATCAATTATGTCAATTTAGCCACTGCAGAAGCAACCGAAAGAAACAAAGAGATTGGTCTCCGAAAAGTCTTGGGAGCCAACAGGCCACAGCTTTTTGGTCAGTTCGTAGCTGAATCTTTTGTTTTGACTTTCTCAGGACTTGTTTTAAGTGTTTTGTTACTGATCCTTCTCGAACCTACTTTGGAAGCTCTTACAGGTGTTCCGATGAAGACAAATCTGTTCTTTTCTGCTCCGGGGGTTTTATTCCTGATTGGGTTGCTGCTGGTTACTGCAGTTTTTGCAGGGTTTTATCCAGCTATGATTCTTTCCGGAATGGAGCCACTCAAAGCCCTGGGCAAAAACATCAGCTTCGGTGGAGGAGGTTGGCTCCGTAAAGGCCTTGTGGTTATTCAGTTTTTCGTGTCTATATCCTTGTTGACAGCCACGCTCGTGGTCAGAAATCAACTGAATTATATGCAGGAAGTCAACTTGGGTTATGAGCGTGAAGAGCTGCTGGCGTTAAGCTACCACTACAATATGCGCAATTCCATAGCATCCATCAAACAAGAAATGTTGCGAAGCGGTTCGGCTCAGCAGGTTTCGCTTGCTTCAGACATGCCTATACACATCAAGGCCGGTTATAAATTTTTTCCTGGTGGGGACAATGAGAAAGAGCTGATGATCACTGGGTATTCAGGAGATCATGATATAGTCCGTACGCTGGGACTACGGCTTGTGGCAGGTTCAGATTTTACAGAGCAAGACCTGACTAGAAATCAAGGATACAAGGAGAAACTTCATTTTCCTATCATGATTAATGAAGCAGCTGTGAAGGAACTTGGCTGGAGTCCAGAAGAGGCAATCGGAAAGGTGGTTGATTTTGGAGGCAGTATGGCTAGTATCAAAGCTGTGGTGGGAGATTTTTATTTTAATTCATTGCACCATCAGGTTGGTCCGCTTTGTCTAGTAGTGGACCCAGAGCAATCTAATGTGCTGTTGGTCAAACTCAATAAAGGAAATCCACAGGGACATTTGGCAACTTTGGAAGGGATATGGAAAAATCTTGCTCCTGAGCGTCCATTTAATTATCGCTTTGTCAATGAAGCTTATGGGCAAATGTATGGATCAGAAGTAAGGATTGGGAAAGTTTTCGGTGTCTTTGCAGGTATTGCCATTGCCATTGCTTGCCTAGGATTGTTTGGACTGGTGTCCTATGTAGCGCTAAGGAGAACAAAGGAAATCAGTATTCGCAAAGTTCTAGGTGCTGATGCTACGGATGTACTTAAGGTTTTGTCTACGGATTTTTTCAAGTTATTGGCTATTTCTGCCGGATTGTCCATTGCTTTTGGTTGGTGGTTTTCAAATGTTTGGCTACAAAGTTTTGCCTACCGTTCGGAAACGCCAATTTGGATTTACTTGATTTCTATACTTGTTGTCACAGCCATATCCCTCTTTACAATTGGATATAGAACAGCTAGTGTATTTCTTCAAAGTCCCTCCCAAACACTTAAAGAATCCTAATCTATCCCACCCATACTATGTTAAGAAACTACTTCCTGTTGGCATTCCGCAATCTAAAGAAGCATCCTACCTTCATTGTCATCAACATCCTTGGTCTAGCAGTAGGGATGGCTGCCAGTATGTTGATTTTTATGTTTGTTCAACATGAATTGAGCTATGACCGATACCATGCTAATGCAGACCGTATCTTTAGGGTATCAAGACAGTGGTTTGACCAAGATGGAAGTACCAGTCTCCATTTAGGGCATGCTGCTCCTGCGTTTGCACCACTGTTGAAAGCAGACTTCTCAGGGCAAATTGAAGAGGCTGTAAGGTTACTGAGCAATAGGCCAGTGATGGTTTTGGGTGAACGATCATTTGCAGAAGACAGGTTCTTTTTTGCTGATCCTGGGGTCTTTCAGGTCTTTTCGTGGAATATAATTTCAGGAGATGCAAAAACTGCACTTGAATTTGCTGATGGTTTGGTAATCACCCAGAAAATAGCCGGCAAATACTTTGGCAATGAGGATCCTATAGGCAAGACACTGATCATGAAAGTTGGGCCTTATGATTTTCCTATGCAAATCCGTGCGCTGATGGAGGATGTTCCAGACAATTCTCATTTCAAACCAGAGATACTTGGACCGATGAACCCTGTGGTGGAGTTTTATGGAGGGCAAGATGCCATGCTGAAAAACTTTGGGAGCAATTCATTTTCTACTTTTTTGCTTTTGGCAAATGGTGTGGATGCCAACTCACTGGAAGCCCAATTGCCTGAATTCGTTGATCGTCATCTTGGACCCAGTAGCACAGGCCTTGCAGCATCAAAAGGCACTCAACTCAACCTTTGGCCTTTGACTGCTATCCACCTGCATTCAAACTTGGATTCTGAAATTGAAGCCAATAGTAATATGGAATATGTGTATATCTATGCTGCTATTGCCATTTTTATTTTGCTTATAGCCTGCATCAATTTTATGAATCTGGCAACTGCACGTTCTGCTAAGCGTGCAATGGAAGTTGGTTTGAGAAAAGTTTTAGGGGCTGACAGAGGTACTCTTGTTCAGCAGTTTATGGGTGAAACTTTGATCATGACTTTCTTCGCCTTGTTCTTAGCTATTGGTTTGGCTTGGGCAGTCTTAGGGCCATTTGAAAATTTCACGGAAAAGGAATTTTCTATAAATGTCATTCAACATCCCGAATACCTATTGGGAATTATGGCAATGGTGGTTATTGTCGGGCTTTTGGCAGGAAGTTACCCTGCATTGTTTTTGTCAGGATTTCAACCGGTAAAGGTGATCAAAGGAACCTATAAAATAGGTTCGGTACATGAAAAATTCAGATCTTATTTGGTTGTAGGTCAATTTGCAATATCCATCTTGTTGATTGTGTCGGTATTGGTGGTAGTGAGGCAATTGGATTACATGAAGTCCAAAGATTTGGGATTTGAAAAAGAAGATCTGTTGGTGCTGCCTGCTTACGCTGAGTTTACCTCTAATTATCAGATGATGCGAGACAGGCTGCTTGAGCACCCCGCCATCAATGAGCTCTCACTTGCCAGCAGGATGCCATCAGGCAAACTTCTGGACTCTCAGGATACGCAAGCTGAGGTAAATGGACAATTGGCAGCAATCAATATACGTGTAGCAGATATCCATGTCAGCCATTCCTTTATCAAGACTTTTGGTATGCCTTTGTTGGCAGGAAGGGACTTCGACTTTCTTCAGGCTAGTGATTCCACAGAGGCATTTATACTGAATGAATCTGCAGTAAGAGCAATAGGATGGGCTGATCCTGAAGATGCAGTTCAAAAGCAGTTTCATTACGGGAGCCGAAGGGGATATGTGATTGGAGTGGTAAAGGATTTTCATTTTGAATCTTTGCATCAGCCCATTAGCCCAATGGTGTTTATGATCCCAAAAGAAAGATTTGGAGAAGTAGCTTTCAAGATCAAGGCAGCTCAAAAGGAGGAGGCTTTGGCTTATTTGCGCAGTGAATGGCAGGGCATGAGACCAGATTTCCCTTTTGATTATTATTGGATTTCAGACCGGTTTGAACAGCAATATACCTCAGAGGAGAAAGTGGCTTCTGTATTTGGTTTTTTTGCTTTATTGGCAATTGTGATATCAGTATTAGGGTTGGTAGGACTTTCAGCATATGCTACCGAGCAGAGGACCAAGGAGATTGGGATCAGAAAAGTAATGGGGGCAACTTCTTGGAGCGTCATAGCTTTATTAGGAAGGGATTACCTCAAATTGGTCTTGTTTGGTTTCTTGATCGCTATACCATTGGGCTACTTTGCAATGGGCAAATGGCTGGAAAATTTTGCGTATAGCACCCCCCTCAGCTGGACCATATTTGGGATAGCAGGAGTTTCCGCAGGCATTATTGCAGCTGTGACCATTAGCTCCCAATCCATTCGGGCTGCCATGAGCAATCCTGTTGATGCTTTTAAATCAACCTGATTTATTCAAGTTGATGGTAGTTGAGTGCATGTTCTTCTGCCAAAGCTTTGGCTATACCGTCACTTACAGGTGATGGTGCTTCAATACTGATTTGGATTTGGCCAGTAGCAGATCGTTGGCAGCAAATGTTGGTTTTCCAGTTTTCTGAAGATTCAGGATAATCTTCCCGAAAATGGGCTCCACGGGATTCTTTCCTGAAATTAGCGGACATCACCACTATTTCTGCGGAAAGCAGAATATTTCTTAAATCAAGGTTCATCACCAACTGGCTAAAATCCAGTTGGTCGGCTTGTACCCCTTGGTCTTCAATTTCCGTTTTGATGGATTGGAGCTTTTGGTGACAATCCACCAATTGCTTTTCATTACGGACTATTCCTGCATGATCCCACATCAGGTTTTTGATTTTGTCAATGACTTCCTCAGGATTTGGAGCCCATCGGCGAAGCCGATAAAAGTCTAGCGTCTGATCTAAATTGGACCCAACTTCCGAATCGTGTAACCTTGTATTTTCAAGGGATTTGGCGAGATCTTCGCCTGCCAGCCTTCCAAGCACTACTGTCTCAATGAGAGAATTGCCACCGAGGCGGTTTGCTCCGTGAAGTCCTCCTGTAGCCTCACCAATAGCATACAATCCTAGGACTCCTGTACTGCCATTGGCAAAATCCACCTTTACACCTCCCATGGAATAGTGGCTTGTTGGGGAAACTTCCATTGGTGTAGTCGTGATGTCTATACCTAGATCATTAAAGCGTTCATACATTTTAGGCAATCTAGATTTGATTGCTTCAGGATCTTTGTGGCTGATGTCTAGGTATACGCCTTGGTTTTCTGTCCCTTTTCCTGCTTCTATTTCTTTGTAAATAGCTCTGGCAACTTCATCTCTGGCATCAAGTTCCATCATTTCGGGGGAGTAGCGATTCATGAATCTTTCTTGATGCTTATTAAGCAGGTACCCGCCTTCTCCGCGCACCGCTTCTGTGACCAACTTTCCTTCATACTCTTTAGGTTTGACCATGCCCGTGGGATGAAATTGAACCATTTCCATATCCCTTAGCGATGCACCAGCTTCATAGGCTAAATATATGGTGTCACCTGTATTTTCGTCAGGTCTTGATGAAGAACGTGCGTAGATGGAAGCATGTCCACCTGTTGCCAATACTACAGCTTTGCATTTGACAAAAACCAATTCATTTGCATGCATGTCAAAAGCTAAAGCCCCCACAACTTGATCGGCTCTTTTGACCAGTTCAAAAACAAATATGCCATCATGCACCTGTATATTCATTTTTTTGGCTTTTGCAACGAGTGTGTCCAGAATTGCCCTTCCGGTCTTGTCTCCTACAAAGCAGGTACGACGGAAAGACTGAGCCCCAAAAAACCGTTGATCAATTTTGCCATCCTCTGTCATGTTAAAGTCACATCCCCAATCATGAAGTTCTTTGATTGCCTTTGCAGCATTTTTACAGATTATTTCTACTGCTTTTGCATCATTGATAAAATGACCTTCTCTGAGGGTGTCAGCAGCATGGATTTCCCATCTGTCTTCTGGGTCCAAGGATCCAAGAGAAGCATTGATGCCACCTGCTGCAAACCAGGTATGGGCATCGCCAAACTTCCGTTTAGATAAAATGAGACAATCTTTTTCCTCCTGTTGTAATGAAATCGCTGCGCGAATCCCTGCCGCGCCCGCGCCAATAATCAATACTTCAGTTTGGATGGTGTTCGCTATCGAAAACTTGGACATGGCTGAATTGGCTTAAAGTTTAGAAGGCAGCTTTAAACTGCATATCCTCATTGTTAACCTTCTTTAGACAGCTGGCGTTTGGTATATCTTGTTTTTATTCTTATAAAATTTCAACACCTCAAGCTCTTGGAAAAGAATACGTCTCAGAGAAAATAAAAACCCGGATAGCATCCGGGTTTTCTTTTATATTCCAAATACAGCCAGTGCTGTCAGTAGAAAAAGCAAAGGGGCAATGACTTTTTGAAATATAGCAGTCTGCTTTTTAGATTTTATTCGCTTCATAATATGGTTCAAATCGGTGGAATTAGAA
>DAIPZN010000043.1:0-34032 GCA_036782195.1 Cyclobacteriaceae bacterium
ATAAAATTCAAATAGCTATTAAATTAATTTAGTAAAATTAGCTTATTTATTACATAAAATTAAAAATTTATATAAAAAGTATAATAATTTAGTATTTCAGCACATAAATATTTAAAATATAAATGTTAAAACCAAATTGAGTAATAATATTCAAAAAATTATTTTATTTAATAATAAATTAAGAAATATTTTTGATCAGAAGCTTGTTTCAAGATTCATGCTAGAAATTAATTTTTTAAAGAAAAGTCATCAAATTTCTCCCGCTCCATTTGATTTTGCTCATAATTATGATTTAGTTTAAAGAAGTTTTTGCCTACACAATCAGCTAGTTATGAGAACATTCCTTTTGTATTTCTTTTTTAGCATGGCAGCATTTGCACAAGCTCAAAAAATTCCTCCTATGCCCGCCAATCAGATTACTGACTTGCTGATTCTAGAGCCGGTTTCTGATATTTTTTATATCGAGAAAGGCAACAAAGGTGAGGCTGTTGATTCTCTTGGTTTGGTATCTTCGGAATTATGGTTAGCTGTCATCAATGCAAATAAAGGCAGACTTCCTAATCCGAGAATCTTATCCAAACTGTCTCATGATGACAGAGCCTATTATTCATCCGAAGTAAAGCAGATGTTTATCAAAGCAGAGGATAAGAAGAACAATTCATCCCTGAAATTATCTCCCTATTTTTTTAAGCTAATGGAAGAAAACAACAGTCGATTTTTGATGCTTTCATATCTTAATGGATTTACAAGAAGAAAAGGAAATATGGGAGGTCAAATGGCCAAATCAATTGGTTTAGGGGTACTTACAATGGGAATGTACACCCAAATACCCTATAAGGCTTCATCAAATTTGTATGTGCTGATTGTTGATAAGGAAACAAGTAAAATTGCATTTTGTAAAAAATCTTTCGTACCGGAAAAAGAACCGCTTGATTATAAAATACTCCAAAAGCAATTCAACCAAGTTTTCAAAAAGTATTTTTGAAGCAAATTGACAAAGGATTTTTTTAGATTAAAAAGTATGTATATCCCCTTTTTTGCCTGAATGATTAATTCATCAGAAATATCTTGAAAATTTAAAATCTGGATTACTTCCGACTTATGTCTTCCAATCAGATATCAAAGGGGAATTTGCCTTGTGGTACAATTGCGGATAATCATATTAAAAAGTAAAAAACCAATCCAATTCCATTTGAATTAGATTGGTTTACCTAATTTTTTATTTCAGGGACACCTGCTTACCATCCCGAGCCGAAGCTAAAATGGCCTGTACAATTTTGATGTCCCTAAGTCCTTCTTCTCCAGGAACAGGCATCGGCTTTTTTGCCATAATGGCCTCTGCATCCCTGTCCATTTGATTGGCTTGTTGCCAAGGCACTTCATATGGGAAATTGATTTCACCTAAAGGACTTTTCCCTCTGTTGCCTGAATAAGCTGAAAAAGGAGCCATTTCTATATTTCCTTTTTCACAGACCACTGTAAGGTAATTGACATTTTCGGCAAAAGAAGTCTTGACCTTGCCGGTGATGCCATCAGGAAAGATCAATTCAGCTTCTACGATTTCACCAAGTCCGTTTTTGTAAATCTGGGGTCTTTCTGTCCAGACTTTGGCTGATTTGACTGCTATTGGCTCTTTGCCTGTTCCCAATCGGGCACCTTGAATGGCATATACACCCATATCAAATATGACGCCTCCTCCCAATTCCTCTTTTTGCTTCCAATGATCGGTTCTGTTTTCACGGTATCCTGCAGCACAATCCACGGATTTTACTTTGCCGAGTTTCCCTTCCTTCACTATTTTTTGGTAGGCTAATGTATTCGGCTCATGTTGATTTCTGTAGCCTATACTGAGGGATACTTTGTTTTTCTTACACACATCAATCATGGCCTGGCAATCCTCAACCGTGACAGCCATGGGTTTTTCGCACCAAACGTGTTTTTTGGCTTTTGCGGCGCGTTCAACATATTCACGGTGCATGCTAGGAGGAAGCACCACATAGACCACATCTATGTCGGGATTGTTGGCGATACTGTCAAAATTCTCGTAATTGTAGATGTTCTTTTCGGGGATATTGTACTTTTCTTTCCATGCTGCAGCCTTGGAAGGTGTGCCGGTTACGATACCGGCGAGGTAGCAGTTTTTGGTCTGCTGCAATGCAGGGGCCAATAAGTCGGTGCTGTAGTAACCCAAGCCGACCAAAGCAATTCCCAGCCTTTGCTTTTGGGGTGTGGCAAATATTGCCGTAGGGGAAAGTAAGGACAAACCCGAACCTAAAGCCAAGGTTTTGATGGTGTCCCGTCTACTGAATTTTTTCATGGTTGTAATAGGTTTATGCTAAAAGTTTGAATAGATCAGTAGTCAAGATAGGGAATTTAAATTTTGGAGTCAATCAATATTTCCACCTGTTGGCTAAGGCCACTAAGCTCAACATCACAGGAACTTCTACCAAAACACCCACAACCGTAACCAGTGCTGCTGGACTATGTAGCCCAAATAGAGCTATAGCTACTGCAACTGCAAGCTCAAAAAAATTACTGGCGCCTATCATGGCTGCCGGAGAGCAAATGGCATGTGGTAATTTGATCCATCTTCCTCCAAACCAAGCGATGAAAAAGATGAAATAAGTCTGAATGACCAAGGGTATTGCTATCAGTAAAATGACCAAAGGATTATCCAGAATAGTGTTACCCTGAAATGCAAACAAAAGCACCAATGTCAAAAGTAATGCACCAATGCTTAAAGGCTTCAATTTTGGGAGAAATGTATCTTTAAACCATGCCTCACCTTTGCTTCGGATCAGAGTTTTGTTTGTGAGAATTCCGGCTGCTAAAGGCACTACTATAAAAATAACAACAGAGGTCACCAAGGTATCATAAGGAATGATGATGTCGGTGATGCCCAAGAGGAAACCAACCAAGGGAACAAATGCAACCAAGATGATCAAGTCATTGACCGACACTTGTACCAGCGTATAATTGGGATCTCCATCAGTGAGATAGGACCAAACAAAGACCATTGCTGTACAAGGGGCCGCTCCCAGCAGAATGGCTCCTGCAATGTATTCACCTGCTTGTTCGGGAGCTATAAAGGCACTGAACAGCTGCTCAAAAAATATCCATGCAAAAAAGGCCATGGTGAATGGTTTAATCAGCCAATTGATGGTCAAGGTCAGTAAAAGACCTTTGGGCGCTTTGCCAATACGCTTCACACTGCTGAAATCAATTTGGAGCATCATTGGATAAATCATCAACCAAATGAGAATGGCAATGGGAAAGTTGACTCCGTATAGTTCAAGTTGACTCAAAAATGCGATATGTTCCCCTCCAATACTCCCAATCACTATTCCTGCTACAATACAAAGTGCTACCCAGAGCGTGAGGTACTTTTCAAAAAAAGCGATTTTTTTTGTCATGATTTGCAGTGGGAAAGGATATGGTAGAGTTCAGCTGCTATTTGAAGGCTTCTTTGGTCATAAGCCTGAGACTCATTTTCGGTATCATCATACTTTTTAGGATCTTCATACCTCAAGGGGATCCTGCTTTCCGCCCCTGGGATGTAAGGACAATTTTCATCAGCCTCTGAGCAAGTCATGATCGCAGCAAAATCTTTTATGGGATTGCCTTGGTCATCATACAATTTGGAGAATACAGTGATTGGTGCCTGATCTGTTGCATAACGCACACCATATTTAGGGTTGTCTCCACTAGCTTCGCCAATTTCAAAGCCAGCTCGCAGTAAAGAAGAGATTGTCCTATTGTTGCATGCTGTCACCTCGACACCTCCGGAAAATGCCTTTACAGGAAGGGCAAGATGATATGCAATCACTTCAGCCCAAACTTGCGACAATTGACTTCTTCGAGAATTATGGGTACAGATGAAATTCAGGTTGACAGGTAGGCCCTGCTCTAGCTTTTTTGAGATGTAGCTTTCAACCTCCGAAAGTACAGGCAGGCGTGCTGTATCAATTGGAAGTAATGAGGCCTGATGAAGCGTTTCAAGAATCTTTGGGAATAGCATATCGAATTATTTTCAATTTAACAACATCCGCTGTCTGGAGCGCAGGAGGCCTGAGGTATACCGCCTAGGGAAATCTTGATTTTTGGTTTACTGACAGGGCCACAGCATGCTGCTGCTTTTTCTTCTGGAGTGGTTGCTCGGTCTTTTGCCTTACAGGTTGTCTGATCTGGGACAAGTTGGACAATTATTGCATTCCCTGTATCCTTTAAGCTATATACCGGCAGTACTGCTGTAGGAAATGATGCATTTCCATATTCAAATTTGATAGTTGCTTCACTGAAAATAGGACGGGCCCTATCCACTAGTTGGAATATCTTAAGTGCCTTTGTAGTGTCGACTTCATGATCAGGTTCAGGAATGCTATTTTCCCAAAGCTGTACATGGACTTCCTCCCAGGTGTTTCTGATACCACCGCAATCTACAGTGTCAAAAACCACATTTTTAATTTCTGTAATGTGGTAGTCAGACCTTACAAATAAGCCACTGCTGTACTCAAAATACATTGTTTTGTCAGGATTTTCCTGAAGGGTCTGGATAAATTCATTTGTTTTCATACTTGTCTTTTTAGCTTAACAACAATTGGATTCTGTTTTCGGAAATTGGGTAAAGAGTTGGGTAAAGAGCTGCTGAATCTCTTGCCAGCGCTGTGGATTGATGCAATAGCACACCGATGCCCCTTCAATGTTGCCCTGAATTAGCCCAATTTCTTTAAGTTCTCTCAAATGTTGGGAAATGGTAGCTTGGGCCAAACCTAGCTCCAGTACCAAATCACCATTGATGCAAGTATTGCTCTGGATCAGATATTCCAGAATGGCTATTCTTGCCGGATGACCTAGGATTTTGGCTACTTTGGCAAGCATATTTTGTCGCTCAGAAAAAAGATCGGTTTTTGTAACTCCCATAATACATTGATATATCGCAATATTACGATGATTATTTTTTGTATGCAAACATTTAAAAAATCATTAGAGAGAAATTTTAATATTTTGATAAACCGAATGAAATTTTGAACGAAACAGGCTTTTTGCTTTATAATCTTTTGTTTTCCCGCGAATACTAAGGAAAAAATGCTGTCAAAATCCTGAGTTTTACCTATTTTTCGTAAATTACAACGCACCCAAAGAATCACCCCTAATGAGTAACAGTGAAATCATTTTCCAATTTTATAGGTCATTTGCCAGAGGCAATGCAGATGAGCTGAATGGATTCTACCACGACAATGTGGTTTTTGAAGATCCTGCATTTGGCAAGCTGAAAGGTGAGGAAGTGAGAAATATGTGGAGGATGTTAATTGATAGAAGCAGGGGTAATATTAAGATCACCTGTGAAGACATCATGGCTAATGAGAAAAAAGGATCTGCCATTTGGCAGGCGACTTATTATTTTGGCAATCCAAGAAGAAAAGTAATCAATAGAGTGCATGCAAAATTTGAGTTTGCTGACGGTAAAATCATCAAACATACTGACCGGTTTAGCTTTTGGAAATGGTCAAGGCAGGCTTTGGGCTGGAAAGGGCTATTTTTTGGCTGGACCCCTATGATGAAGGCAAGATTTAGAAAAGAATCCCGAATTAAATTGCTCAATTACTCACCGGTCAACCAAACGGCATAAGTATCAAGCAAAAGTCCCAGATGATCCCTGGGACTTTTAATTTTTCAATAATATCTACCGATCATAGGATGGTCTACTATTGCCTTTCTCAAAGCGAGCGGATCTATCTCTCCTGGTACTTTATAGGCCACATTTCCTCCGGGTTCGATCAATAAAGTAATCGGAAGACTGCCGTCCCAATCGTTTTGGACAACATCAATGACAGCATATTTGTCTTCAGTATCGATCAGATAATTCGGCACAGCTGAATATTTGCTTTTCAGGAATTTGAGCACTTTTTCTTCCTGACTTGGATTGTCCATGCTGACAGATACAAACTGGAAGTCCCTTGCACCATACATGCGGTGGATTTCGATAAATTCCGGATATTCAATCACACATGGTCCGCACCAAGTTGCCCAAAAATTGACCAACAACAATTTGTCTGACTCATTCTCCAGCAGTTTGCGAAGTCCCTCAGTACTGATTTTTTGAACTTCCACGGGCTTTTCCTTCCATTCAGCGTTTACTTTTTTCGCATATTCGTTTTTCCAAGCCCATTTGGTCGAGCAGCCAAAGGCATTGCTGATGGCATTTTCAACGGATTCACCAGCAAGAGTCTTATCAATAGCATTTCGAAGGTCTTCAGCATTTCCAGTTCCTGGTTTTTCACTTGCATCTATTCTGCCAGAGTATGTGAGTTTTCTCTCTTTGTCAAACACGAAAACCTGCGGGGTGGCAGTAGGTCCATAGGCAATGGAATACTGATGCAAATCGCCATCATATAAGTATGGGAAATTGTACTGTTTGTCCACATAGCGCACTTGCATGCTGTGGTAATCATCATTGAGATCCGTGTAGCCAAGTTCCTCCGGCAGTACACCTATAGGACTATTAGGAGAAATGGCCACAAATGCCACACTTTTCCCTTTATAGTCATTTACGGTTTGAATAAATCTGTCTTCGTACGCTTGCGCAGTTGGGCAGTGGTTACAGGTAAAGAGCACCACCAGCACCTCATCATCCTTAAAATCATCAATGGATACATAATTTCCTTCCGTACTTGGCAGATTGAAATATGGAGCGACGTCGCCTACCTGTAATTTGGGAATGGGCTGTTCGATTACCTCCTGCGGATTAGGAACAAATGCTGTAGAAGTTTCTTCTTCTTGCTTGGAAGGCCCACAAGCAGCTAATAAGATTAGCGCGTATAGGCTTTGTGTGTACATCCTTTTGAACATAACGATTGGGTTTAATCATATTTTCCATGTGGGAAAATATGAGAAGGTTAGACAAGAACTGCACGCTATTTGACGTAATTGGCTTTGGCTAAATAGTCAAAGCTCCTCTTTACACTTTCTATTGGTTCGTAATTGTACCTTTCAACTTCCACAAAGTAGTCTTTCATTCCTTGCTTGTATGCTTCGGCAAAAATGGGTTGAAAATCTATGGTGCCGCTAGCGCCAATTTCTTCTTCATCTTTGATGTGAAGTAAAGGAAATCTTCCCGGGAATTTTTTGAGGTAATCTACGGCATTGTATCCACCTTTTTGCGACCAGTACACATCAAGTTCGTAGCATACTTTTTTGGGGTCTGTATTTTGGATCATATAATCCATCATGACTTGTCCTTCAATTTTCTCAAATTCCCTGGCATGGTTATGAAAGCCGAATTTTAAACCGGCCTTTCCGGCAATATCACCTATGGCATTGTAATATTCACACCATTGGTCAAGTTCAGCCAGTGTTTTTGGGATGGGCATGGATGGTTTGATGACATATTTGGCGCCCATACCTTTGTGGTCCTCTACGGCTTTTTTCCACCATTCGAGTGCTTCTTGTTTTTTGTCTACCGTATACTGCGGACCTCCAAGATGCGCACTGCGTAGCTTCATCCCAAGATCTTCAATGAAGCTTTTAAACGTTTTGGTATCCATCCCATATACTTTTCCATCTGAATAATTGGCTGTTTCCAGGCTTTTATATCCGATTGAACTGACCATTCTCAGCGTTTTTTGTGCATCTTCAGCCATATCTTTTCTTAGACTGTAAAGCTGCAAGCCGATGTTTTTGCTCTTAGGCATTGCCAGCAATGCATGTGGAGAAGCAAGTGCTCCTAAGGTTAGCGCACCGGCTATTTTTAAAAATTCTCTTCTTTGGTTCATTATTGGGTTGGTTTAAAGCTTGAATCCGTTTTCGTAATTGTAATGCATTTTGGCTACTGCTGCCTTATCTTTTGGGAAGGTTTGGTTTACCGGATCCCAGTCCAAAGGTCTGCCCAGTTCATTGGCAATATTGCCGATGGTAGACACGATACAGGTACTGTGCCCGACTTCTACGGGTACAATTGGATCTTTCCTTTTAAGTATAGAATCAATAAAATCTGCATAATGTGCTGAATATCCAAGTTTGGGCAACTCCATTGTTGGATTAAGTGCTGCATCAGAAGCTTCAAATTGACCTCTGGAAACTTTTATCCAACCTTTGTCCCCGATGAATTTGACGCCTTGTCTTCCTTCATCAAAAGGACCTACAATCATTTCAGTGCCATTGGCATAAAGGTAGGTCAGCGGCTTTCCATCTTTGGCAGGAGATACCCGAACAGGACCGCTTCTGTCCATGCCCAAACCCCATTGGGCAATATCAAACATGTGGGCTCCCCAATCTGTCATATATCCACCTCCGGTTTCTCGATACCATCTCCAGGCACCCCAAAGTTTTTCATTTTCTTCAGGAGATAGGGATATGGGTGGATTCAGTTGTTCATTGAAATGTATTTTAGCAGGTAATGGACCAAGCCATGCTTTCCAGTCTAATCCTGCAGGTACAGGCTGGGCTTCCAAGTCGTAAGGTTTTGGGTGTTCAGGTTGACCTACGTGTACCAAAACTTGCTTGATATTGCCAAGTTTACCTTTAAGGGCCATTCTGGCAGCATGTTGGAAATTCAAATCAGAACGCTGCTGACTGCCTACCGCCAAGACAGTACCGTTTTTCCGGACAGCTTTTACCAGTTCTTGCCCTTCTTTTATTGTTAAGGTCAGCGGTTTTTCCAGATAAACATCTTTCCCTGCATTGCATGCATCGATAGCCATCAAAGCATGCCAATGGTCTGGGGATGCTATCACTACAGCATCTATATCTTCTCTTTTCAATAAGTCCTTGTAGTTGTGGTACACCTCCACCTGGGGAGTAGCTTGACTTAGCTCTTTGCTGATTTTATCTACGCGCAGCTTGAACCGCTCTCGCTTGACTTCATATACATCGGCACAAGCCAAAACACTTACTCCCGGAATACGCATCATTCCATTGAGTATTCCCATGGCTTGCCTACCAACACCGATAAAGCCAAGCCGTATTTGGTGAATATTTTCTACAGATGCATGATTTGCCTTATTGGCGAAGCTGAAGCTTGGGAGAAAAGAAAGGCCGGCAGCGCCAAGTAGACCGGTTCCAAGAAATTTCCTTCTGGAAAAGTTTGAATTACTATTCATTTTAAATCGGGTTTATTGTTGATGAAAGATTTCCTGTATCAGTTATGTTTATCCACTGATTATTTTATACTTAGGAAAATATTCAGTATAATTTTACTTACAATTCCCTATTGATAAAAATAATCCCGACTCAAAATCAGTGATAACAAGCCTCCGTTTGATAAAAGGCATTTAGATAAGATATAAGGTATGTCTACAAAACCCAAAATACTTGTTGTTGGCAGTGCCAACATGGACATGGTGATCCAGTCAGACCATTTTCCCGCTCCTGGAGAAACGATCATCGGTGGAGATTTTTTATTGATCCCTGGAGGAAAAGGAGCCAATCAGGCAGTGGCTGCGGCAAGATTGGGTGGAGATGTATGTTTTATAACCAAACTCGGACAGGATCTTTTTGGAAATCAAAACTTACTCAACTACCAGCAAGCGGGTATAGATACCAAATACATTCAGCAGATACCTGATGTTCCTTCAGGTGTGGCGCTGATAACTGTTGATAAAAAAGGTGAAAACACCATCATCGTCGCTCCAGGTGCCAATCACCAGTTGCTGGAGGCTGATATCCAATCCAACTCATCAGCATTTGATTGGGCGGATATGGTACTCTTGCAATTGGAGATCCCATTTGCTACAGTAAATGAAGTGGTAAAGATGTGTCAGAAATTCCAAAAGAGACTGATCCTAAACCCTGCTCCTGCAGCCCATCTTTCAGACGAAATCCTTGAGGGACTATTTATGATCAGTCCCAATGAAACAGAAGCTGAAATGCTTACAGGCGTGAAAGTTATGGATGAAAAGAGTGCCCAAGAAGCTGCAGCATTTTTTCAGTTAAAAGGCGTACAAAATGTCATCATTACGCTTGGACCTGCTGGGGCATATGTTTATAGCAAAGCTTTTCAGGGGATCTTGCCTACGGCACAAGTCCTTGCAAAAGATACAACAGCGGCTGGTGATACCTTCAATGGAGCCTTGGCGGTAGCGCTTGCAAAAGATCAGTCAATGGTCGAAGCGGTTCAATTTGCATTGAAAGCTGCCACGCTTTCTGTTCAGCGTATAGGCGCACAATCTTCAATTCCTTTTAGCCATGAGTTAACCTAAACCCATCTTATAAAATAATGGACTGCTTAATAAAAGTAGCACGGATTGCTTGTATGCTGGCTTGTCTTTTGGCAAGCTTCTTACCTATGTCGTCTTGTCAATCAAATATCCAATCCGGATCTAATAGCCCATCCGAAAAATACAGGGTTGTGATCCTGACGGATATGACGCACGATGATGGAAATTCATTGATCCGGTATCTGTATTACGCCTCTTTGTTTGATTTGGAAGGCCTGATTATTACCAATCAATTACCGGATTTCAACCATGATGATCCAAGGCCTTGGCAAAAAGCAATGGCGGTTTTGGATGCTTATAAGCAAGAATTACCACAACTGCGCAGACATGACCCAGATTTGCCGGATTACGAAGAGCTGCTTGCTGTGACAAAAAGGGGAAGAGGTGCGCTTCCGATAATTTGGCTTACAAATACACTGAAGTTTTCCGACAATATTGCGGACCGTTATGTAACGAGTGCCTGGGATTCTGTTTATTATCATGATTGGATAGGTGAGGGCCTTACGCCTAAGGGCGAGCCTAAAGATTCTGAAGGCAGTGATTTTCTGGTTCAGCTTTTTGAAAAAGACGATGAGCGGCCGATTTTTTTACAAGCCTGGGGAGGTACAATCACATTGGTCCAGGCACTTCACCGTTATCGGCAAAAGCACGGTCAAGAGCAATTCAACAGATTGCTACCCAAGCTACACCTCTTCGGGATTTTGTTTCAAGATATCTCTTTTGAGTTTTTTGCAGACTTTCTCAAAATGCAGGAGCAGACTTGCGCCAATTTTGGGACGGCCATTCCTACTTATGGTGAAGCTCCGGTTTCATTGGGAAAAGTACTGTTTGACAATGGACATTTTTGGTATTTTGTATGGAGCAGGGATCCCCAATGGAAAAAGCCCGTTACGGCCAAAGATGTAAATGGTCATGGTCCTATGTCTGAAATTTATGATGACGGTGGCGAAGGAGATACCCCTTCTTTCCTTTATCTGCTAAGTGCCACGCTGGGCCTAAATGATCCATTAGACCCAACTCAGGGAAGCTGGGGCAGTCTGTTCCGTCCTATGGGAGATGCTTTCCCTGAAGGGTATTTTTCCACCTGTGATGTAGATCAGCAGGAGCTGATCCGCTGGGTACCAGCCTCCACCAACAGTTTCAAAAACCGATTGCTCTGGTCTATCAAAGCGCCAGGAGAAGTGAACCGTGAGCCAAAAGCTTCTGTCAATGGAGACTACTCAAACAGAATTTTATATATCAAGGGAAAGCCTGGTTCTAAAATTAGCTTTGACGCTTCAGGATCTAAAGACCCGGATGGAGACCAACTCACCTTCAATTGGTTTCACTATGATTTGGCAGATTCATATGAAGGTGCTGTGCAAATTCCAAATCCGGACCACCATGTATTGGAATTTACTATTCCTGAGAACTTGGGAAGTCACAATATCCACCTTATCCTGGAAGTAAAGGATGATGGAACACCATCGTTGGTAAGTTACCGAAGGATAATCATCAGTTCTGAATAAATAATTAACCTAAAGAAAAACCCAAACAAATGACCAGATTCACTTTATTCATTGCCTGCCTGGCATTCCTTTTTTCCTGTCAGTCAGGTGACAATCAATCCCGATCATCAGAAGCAGTATCGCCAAAGATCCGCTTGATCTACGATACAGATGCCAACAATGAACTGGATGACCAATTTGCCTTGATGTACCTACTGGTAAACGGTCAGGTATTTGAACTTGAAGGTGTAACTGTCAATGCAACCAAGAGCGGCGGAAATATTGACCAACATTACGAAGAAGCAAGGCGCATCCTTCAGCTCGGTCAGCGGGATGGACAGATCCCACTTTTGAAAGGCGCGAATGGCTCATTTGAAGCAATCCGTTCACAGCTTCTAAATGATGCGTTTGATGGAAAGGCAGGAGTGGATTTTATCATTGCTGAAGCCAATAAAACACACGATCAGGAACTGATCATTTTGGCTGTAGGCAAATTGACAAATGTAGCCTTGGCTTTGGAAAAAGATCCTTCGATAGCTGAAAAGATGCGGGTGGTTTGGCTGGGATCCAATTATCCCAAACCTGGAGAATACAATCAGGACAATGATACGGTGTCGATGAATTATGTACTCAATACCCATGTGCCTTTTGAAATGGTCACTGTTCGGTACGGTGAACCAAGTGGTACAGATGCAGTCAAAGTGACACAGAAAGAAATCAACACAAAAATGCCAGGTATGGGCCCAAAAATTGAAAGACCCATTACCGGAAGGCATGGCGGGACGTTTTTCAATTTTGGTGATTATGCCGTGAGTCTTTTTGAACATATAGACTATCACGGTGATCCACCTTCCCGAGCTTTGTTTGATATGGTGGCAGCAGCCATTTTAAAAAACCCTGAATGGGCATCTAAACAGGAAATTGCTGCCCCTATACTGATCGACAACCGTTGGGAAGAAAGACCTGAAAACCCTAGAAAAATTACTGTTTGGGAAAATTTTGACCGGGATGCGGTCATGATGGACTTTTACAGAACACTTGAAAATTATCAACTTGTTTCCCCTAAATAACCACTACCATGTTCATTATAGAATCTTATTCCTTAGCTGTTCTGTTTTGTTTCATCACCATGCTTTGTTGGGGTTCATGGGCCAATACCCAAAAATTGGCGCGTAGCAATTGGCGTTTTGAGCTCTTTTACTGGGATTATGTAATCGGTATTGTTCTCTTGGCACTACTGTTGGGTTACACTCTAGGAAGCAGTGGGGATACTGGAAGAAGCTTTTCGGATGATCTTTTACAGGCAAACCGCATGAATTATGCGCTTGCATTTATCGGCGGTGTTATCTTCAACCTTGCCAATATATTGATTGTAGCTGCGATTGCTTATGCAGGCATGTCAGTAGCTTTCCCTGTGGGAATCGGTTTAGCGCTGGTCCTTGGGGTGATAGTGAATTATATTGCTACGCAAAAAGGAGATCCGGTACTTTTATTCAGTGGTGTGATCTTGGTAGTCGTTGCCATTATTCTGGATGCTATGGCTTACAAAAAATTGGCACAAAAGGATCAGAAAGACCCAAAAATCGGTTTGGTTCTGGCATTGATTGGGGGTTTTTTAATGTCCTTTTTCTACTTCTTTGTAGCCCAGTCTATGTCAATGGATTTTAGCAATCCTGAAGGAGGCAAATTCACTCCCTATGGAGCAGTCTTTATTTTTTCTTTGGGGATTTTGATGAGTAATTTCGTTTTCAATACCATTTTGATGAAAAAACCCATAGAAGGGCCAAAATTGTATGCCTCAGATTATTTTAAAGGCCGCTTTCCTTTGCACTTGGTGGGGATTTTAGGAGGAATCATTTGGTGCATAGGGATGTCATTTAGTATCATAGCAGCCGAAAAAGCAGGACCGGCTATTTCCTATGGTCTTGGTCAGGGTGCCACAATGGTAGCTGCATTTTGGGGAGTTTTCATTTGGAAAGAATTCAAAACAGCACCTACTGGTACCAACCCTTTGTTGGTTGGCATGTTTATCCTGTTCATTTTGGGATTGGGTTTGATTGTTTTTGCTGGAGCCTGAATTTAAAACGCTTCCTCTATGTCATATTTCCAGAGGTAAAAAAAAGTTCTTTCTACACCGTCAAATGCACGCCCCGGATTTGTCCTGATACTTACTCTTTTGCCTTCGGCATCTGCGATTTTGACAATCTGGTGGTCACCAAAGTATGAAATCTTTGCAATTTGGCCAACAAGTTGCTGACCATCCCGCTGCACGACTTCTGCATGCTCCGGCCTGAAGATCAGCTTGACCTGTACCTTGTATTTTGCGGCATTGAGATCTGCAATAAATCCAAAAGAAGTATAAAAACCATCTTCGGTAGGTGTGGCCAACAGTTCGTTTCTCTTGCCAAAAAAGTTGGCAACATATGGATTGACAGGATGTTCATAGAGGTTTTTGGGAACATCTATCTGCTGAAGAAAACCTTTGTGCAAAATCGCAATCCTATCTGCGGTAGAAAGGGCATCTCTGGTGTCATGGGTCACAAAAATGGCAGTGATCCCTGATTTTTTGATGATCTGTCGGATTTCTTCCCGCACCTGATCTTTCAGCAATGCGTCGAGATTACTGAAAGGTTCGTCCATCAGCAGAATCCTGGGATTTGGTGCGATGGCCCTTGCCAAAGCGACCCGCTGCTGTTGACCACCGGAAAGCTGATGTGGGTATTTGTTGTAATCTTCTTTTAGCCCTACCAAAAGAAGTGTCTGTGTGGCTATTTGCGTTGCGTCTTTACCGGACATTTTGAGGCCAAATTTAACATTTTCAAAAATTGTCAAATGTGGAAAAAGTGCATAGTCCTGAAAAACCATCCCCACTTTCCGTTCATGGGCAGGTACTGAAAGTTTGCCGGATACTATTTCTTTGCCTGCTAGGGAGATTACGCCCATATCAGGATGTTCTAAGCCTGCGATTAATCTAAGTAAGGTAGTTTTACCTGATCCGCTTTCACCAACCAAAGCAAGAATCTCTCCTTCTTCAACATCAAAAGAAACACCGTTTACAGCATATTCCTGCGCCTGGACGTATTTTTTGGAGATTTGTTGAAGCGTAAGTAAACTCATGCCAGTAGGAAATACTTTATTTTTTGTTGATCAAATGATTGAGCAATACTATGGGGATGATACCCGTCAGGATAATAATCAGCGCAGCATTGGAGGATTCGGCGATCATTTCATTGGTCGCCATGTCAAATGCCTTCGTAGCCAGTGTCTGATAATTGAACGGACGGAGGATCAAAGTTAAAGGTAATTCTTTCAATACGTCTACAAAGACCAATAGGATACCGGAAATCAAACTCGTTTTGATCAAGGGTAGATCAATTTTCCAAAGAGTCTTGGTACTCCTGACTCCCAATAGCCTGCTGGCTTCATTGACATGGATGCCAATTTTTTGAAATCCTGCATCCACAGGGTTGTAGCCTACTGCCATGAATCTGACAATATAGGCAAACACCAAGGTAAAAAGGGTTCCAGATAGCAGCAGCCCTGCAGTTTTGGAACTTAATATTGTAGCAAAGATCCATTTGTCAAAAGCGATAAAGGGGATCATGACTCCAACTGCAATCACTGCTCCTGGAATTGCATAGCCGAGGGTGGCTACTTTGGTAATGTTTTTGACCCATCGGAATGGGCTTAGCCGTAGTGCATAGAGAAGCAGGATTGCCAAACATACAATCACTACTCCACTGATAGCCGCCAAAGCAAAGCTTCGGTAAATCAAAAGGAAAAAGTCTGTATTGATGACTTTATGATAAGTAAGCGATACCCAATAAAGCAATTGGGAAAATGGAATCATAAAACTGATCAAAAAGATAAGACTGCAAAGAGTCGTGAAAAAGATGCGTTTGCCTGGAGAGGTTTCCTGTCTTGCTGTAGGTTTGTTTAGCCCGTTTACTTGGGAATATCGCCTGTTGCCCCGCTGCTTCGATTCCAAAAACAGAATGGCAAATACAAAAACCATCAATATGGCAGAAAGATATATGGCAGTGGAGGCGTCTCCCATCGAAAACCAGGCCCGGAATATTCCAGTAGTGAAGGTGTTTACCCCAAAGTATTTTACAGTTCCATAATCATTCAGTACTTCCATAGATGCCAAAGCGATTCCTGCAAAAATCGCTGGCCTTGCCATAGGAAGTGCGACTTTGTAAAATGTCTTTACCCGATTGGCACCAAGCAGAAAAGAAGCCTCTTGTAGGGTTTTAGATTGTTGCTGAAAAGATGCGCGGGTTATCAAGTACACATAAGGAAATAAGGTGATTGACAAAATGAAAATTGCACCAGGCAGATTCATCAGGTCAATCAAAGCACCTTTGATCTGAATATCGAATTGATTGCGCAGAAAAGTTTGTATCGGACTGGAATAGTCTAGCAACCCAACATAGGTGTATGCCATGATGTAGCCCGGAAAACCCAAGGGTAAAATCAAAAGCCACTCGAAATATTTCCTCCCGGGAAACTCATAGTTGGATACAATCCATGCCGTGCTTACCCCTATAAGAAAGGTAAGGAGGGCTACACCGATAAGAAGAAGGATGGTATTTTGAAAGTAGCCTATTAATAAATTGTTGACAATATGGGACCATGTCCCGCCTGGACTGGAAAAAATCCTAAAGAAAATGGTGAACAAGGGGGTGGCCACCGCCAAGAGAATAAGAATGGCGTAGCCAGTCCACTTGTTCCACCAATAATAATGTCGTTTTACTAAGGTCAACGCGTTTTTATTTCCAACCTACCCTATCAAATATGACTACTGCGTTGCGGTTGTTGTTGCCCAATTCAGATAGGTTTAACTCATCCGCTTTGAATTCACCCCATTGCTTCAATAGATCTGAGAAAGAGGCACTTGGATTGACAGGATATTCGAAGTTGATGTTAGCCAAAAACTCCTGAGCTGAAGTACCAGAAAGGAATTCAATTAGCTTAACCGCATTTTCTTTGTTGGGTGCATGTGTGGTAACACCAGCACCTGAGATGTTGATGTGGGTTCCTCTGTCATTTTGATTTGGAAAGAAAATGCCGATTTTTTCTGCAGCTTTTCTCTCTTCTTCATTTGCGTCATTGAGCATAATGCCAATGTAGTATGTATTCACAATTGCAACATCACCTTCTCCTGAAGCTACGGCTTTCACTTGATCACGGTCACTGCCTTTAGGTTCACGGGCCATATTAGCCAATAGCCCTGAAGCCCATGCGGTAGCTGCTTCTTCTCCTTGACTGGCAATGATTGAAGCCAAAAGGGATTGGTTATAGATGTTTTCAGATGATCTAGTGAGAACACGGCCTTTCCATACTGGTTCAGTCAATGCCTCATAAGTGCTTAGTTCTTCTGGATTTACCCTGTCTTTGCTGTAGGCTATGATTCTGGCTCTGTAGGTCAATCCAAACCAAAAACCTTCAGGATTTCTGAATTTTGCGGGAATGTTGCTGTCCAAAGTAGAGGAGCTTATGCTTTGAAGTAGTCCTTTTTCTACAGCTCTATGTAGTCTACCTGCATCAACTGTAATCAATACATCTGCTGGAGAATTTGCTCCCTCCAACTCTAACTTCTGGATCAATTCATCTGCTGAGGCAGATACTACATTCACTTTTATACCTGTTTCTTCAGTGAATTTGTCAAAAAGTTGCTGATCGGCTTCGTAATGCCTGTGCGTATAAACGTTGACGACTTGATTTTCATCGTTGGTTGATGAACCACCACCACAGGAAAAAGTGGCTGCAAGCAATAGGCTCATAGCGCCTAACTTTAGGATTGATTTCAACATAGGGTTAAGATTTTGATGGCGTGAAATTAGCCATTATTTAAATCAAATCTAAATAAAGAAAAAAAGTTTTATCTTGTGCCCAACAATTTTACCTCCTTTTGAAGTTTTTAGATCAATTACTGTCATTTCTATGACCATACAACAACTTGAATACATCATTGCTGTCGACAAATACCGACATTTTGGGCATGCTGCTGAATCATGTTTTGTAACCCAACCGACCTTAAGTGCCCAATTGCAAAAGCTCGAACAGGAACTGGAAGTCATCTTGTTTGATAGATCCAAAATGCCTGTGATCCCAACTGAAATTGGCACGCAAATCATCGAGCAGGCAAAAAGAGTCGTCTCGGAGAGCAGGGGAATCTACGAACTGGTAGCACAGCTAAAAGGTGACATCAGTGGGGTAATTACTTTAGGCATCATTCCTACATTGGCGCCTTATTTACTGCATAGATTTGTCAGGGGGTTTTTGGAAAAATACCCTCATGTACAGCTTCAAGTGGAAGAATTGGTAACAGATGAAATTGTAAAACGGCTGAAAAACGATGAACTTGATCTGGGAATAGTGGTCACACCATTGGAAGAACAAGGTATTTTGGAAAAGCCGATGTTTTATGAAAAATTTTATGCTTACTTGTCCAAGGACCATGCGCTTTTGGAACAAAAGGAACTTGATATCAATACCCTGAATACCGAAGAATTGTGGATTCTTCAGCAGGGGCATTGCTTCAGGGAACAAGTATTGAATCTATGCGCCAAGAAGAAGTTTCAGCGGATGAATTTCCATTATGAGAGCGGTTCATTGGAAGGATTAAAAAACATGGTTGATCAGTATAAAGGGCTCACACTACTTCCCGAATTGGCAGCTTTAGGGCTTCAGGAAGAAGAAAAGCAACGCTTGAGAAGGTTTTCAGGTGAACAGCCGACCAGAGAAGTGAGTATAGTGCTGACGAGAAGTTTCTTGAAGAAGAAACTGGTGGAGCTGCTATACAAAGAAATCTGTGCCTCAATCCCCCAGCACATGACTTCCAAGGCACATGGTAAAATCGTGAGGTTTAGATGAACTTATCACCTTAAATCTTAGCTTATAATTGCATATCGATAATAGTTGAAATTATTACCTAGCTTTCTTTTTTCAATCTTAAAATGGGTTTTGTCGCCAGCACATGAAGACTTTTATACGTATGGCCGCAATATGGCTGCTCATGCTATATTCGGGAGCGGCTGATGCTCAAAATATTTTCAACAGGTACTTCAACAAATTGCTCAACGATACTTCTGATATCAGCAACCCACAGTTTTTGGTGTATCCTACTTTGGCTTATGCACCTGAGACAAGTTGGGAAATAGGTCTTTCTTCTTTATATGTTTTTTATACCGACAGGGATACCAGCAATAGGCTGAGTGAAATCAATGGCTTTACTTTTTTCACATTGGAAAACCAGTACGGGCTGTGGTTTGACCATGCCATTTATTCCAATCAGAACAAGTGGTTTTTTCTTGGGAGATTACGGTTTCAAAGTTTTCCATTGAAGTACTATGGCATAGGCATGGGTAGCCCTAGTCAGTATCAGGCATTGGTAGATGCCAATCAGATCATGATCAAGGAGCGGGTTTTACGGGAGATTAGGCCAAATTTCTATACAGGTTTAGAATTTGATTTTCAAAGACTGGGGGATGTGTCTTTTATTCCTTCAGGTGGAAATGAGGACCTAGTGCTACCAGTGGGTGCAGGTGGATCTACAAATTTTGGAATAGGAGTGGGGTTGGTATATGACAATAGGCACAATGTATTGAATGTGAGACAAGGCTTTTTCTCTGAATGGGCAGCTATACAATATATGCCCCAATTCAGTACCCATAGTTTTACGACTTTCATTGCTGATACCCGTTATTTTAGACCTGTTGGCCAAAACAATGTTTTGGCAGCTCAATTTCTCGGACAAATTACAGCAGGGGAAGCACCATTCAATCAACTTTCCTTGCTTGGTGGAGACAGCATGATGCGGGGATATTATTATGGAAGGTTCAGAGATAAGCATCAACTGGCCACGCAGGTGGAATTTAGGATGCTACCACTTCCATTGGGCTTTACAGAGCGTATAGGAGCCGCATTTTTTGCAGGAGCATCTACAGTCTTTCCCAATTTTAGCCAAGCTTCTATTCATAAGGTTGTTTGGTCCGCTGGAGGTGGATTGAGGTTTTTGCTTTTTCCCAAAAAAGATATCTATACACGTCTAGATATGGCCTTTACCCAGGAGGGATCTGGTTTTTATATATTTATTGGTGAAGCTTTCTAAGCTATATTTGTACATGTCTTCCCATCATTTTGTCAAAGAGCAGCAAGAACCGGCATTGCTGATACTCGATACCCAGTCAACATCCTATGCAGCAATCGCCGCTACACTTGAGTGGGTGCCTACAATTGTGGTCGCTCAAGAAGCTGTAGAAACAGTGCTTAGCTGGGGAGTGAAGATTGACTTTATACTGGCGCATCAAGAATTCCAACAGGAGCATCAGGAGCTATTGGCAGCGCATCATCCGCTGCAATTCCTCACGGTAGACGGTTCAGTATTGGAAAAAGGTCTTTCCCACCTGACTCAAACTGAACATAAGGCGGTCAATATTGTGGGTTTTCCACATCAGCAGATTTTTGAATTGGAGCCTTACTTGGAAAAGCTGGATCTTGTCGTTTGGGATGGAGCCATGCGTTTTGTGCCGGCTAAGTCTGGGAAATTCAAAAAATGGTACAGCGATACCACATTGCAGCTTCATGCACCTGACGGCACTTGGATAGAACTAACACACCAAGAGGAGCGGCAGTTGATCCAGGTGGTATACGCCACAATGGTTGAAGTAGAGGAAGGAATCACTTCTTTTACCAGCAACAGGATGTTTTGGATTGGGGAGCTTATTCCACTTCAGGACTAGCAAGCTGTCCGCTGACCATGCGGTGTTTGCCGTTGATGTCTTCTTTGAGCTTTACTGCTGTATATCCTTCTCTTACCAATAGTTCCACTACTTCAGGGCCCAATGCTTCATTGATCTCAAAGTAAATTCTACCATGGGGTTTCAGCGCTTTTTTGGCCTTCTGGGAAATGACTCGATAAAATAACAAGGCATCCTCATCAGGTACAAAAAGCGCCAAGTGTGGTTCATATTCCACCACATTTGGACTCATCAAGGCTTTTTCGGAGCTCCTGACATAAGGAGGATTGCTGACTACAGCGTCTAAGTTGGACACAGGAATATCATCAATCAAAATGTCCAACTGAAACCATTGAACGGAAGCTGAAAGTTTTTGGCTGTTTTTTACAGCTACTTCCAAAGCAGCTTCACTAACATCTATTCCAAAGACTTCCGCCTCCGGATTTTCCAAAGCCAAAGTAATAGGAATACAGCCGGATCCTGTTCCTATATCCAGCAGGCGGTATTTTCCAAATTTGTACCGCTCCAACATCCAATGCACCAATTCTTCAGTTTCATTTCTGGGAATCAATACGGCTGGTTCGACCAGATATTCATAACCATAAAAAGGAGCTTTTCCGATGATATACTGTACTGGTTCATGTTGTAGAAGACGCTTTATTGCTACTTCAAATTCCTCTGGAAGAGCTGGAATGGTTTTTTGCTGAATAAGGTCAATCCTCCTGGCATCCAAAAAATGTTCAAGTAAAATAAAAGTCAAACTTTCTGCTTCAAGATTTCCGAAAAGAGGAGTCAATGAAGCTTTGACCTGATTGAAGATATCCCTGAGTTGAAACATGGCTCAAAATTAAGAGTTCCTTTCAGGAATCTCTGCTTATCCTTTCGGGCAGATTGATTTTCTTATAAAAAAGTAATGCACCTAATCCATAGCAGGCTACATCCCAAGGATCTGCGGTATATTGTGGCGACCATTTTGGAAGTAGTATTTCAAATAAAAAGGCAAAATAGAGCACACCAATAAGCACTTGTGTTTGGGTAAAAACAAACTGTCCCTTGAGCGGATGGATCCATCTGTAAACCTGCAATGTAATCCCAAATACCACTGGCATGGCAAGCAAATCATCCAGATAAGCATGAACCCATGGGATATTGACCAACAGGACTTTTTCTACATACTGGTTTGCCCAGAAAAGAACAACTGGAACGAGAAAGAATGGGTTGAGGTATATGGGCATTATCCAGGCAAAGCAGCAATCAACCAGGCAAGGAAGGTAATGATGGAAATGTAGACGGTATAGAAAAAATTACCGGTTTTCTTGAGGATTTTAACCAAGTCACTATCTGTATCATGGATGTAGAAAATCCATTGTTCTTCATTTGCCTGTGTATCCCTTTCACGGCGTTCATGGTACTCAAGATCTACACCACCAAGTGTTTGGCCACAATGCTCACATGTGTCGGTGAGGTTTTTGTTCCATCTGGACCATTGACCGCAATGCGGACATTTTTTTTCTCCCATGTGCTAAATATAATGAAGCAATACAAATTTCTAAAGCTTAAATCCAATATTCTGAAAAAGCTGATAGAGCCATAAACCTAGTGGCTAGTGAGGTAATGTGGGCTGGGGGATTTATTATTCCTATCTTTGCAACTTGAAACTTAAAATATGAAGCTTTTCCCAAATACCGTTCAAGGTGTAGTTGATGCTATAGATGAAATATTCAGTCAAAACCGGTATTCAGACAAAGTCATAGAAAAAACCTTTAAAGCTAATCCAAAATGGGGAGCTAGAGACAGGGCTTTTGTGGCAGAATCTGTTTATGAAATGGTCAGATGGTGGAGGCTAATCAGAGAAGTGAGTCCTTCAGATGATATCTATGAACTTTTTGGAACCTATTGGGTGCTGCAAGGAAATCAGCTTCCGGAATGGGAGGAGTTTTCACGGATAGATTCCACCGAAATCAAGGTTCGACTTCACCAAATCAAGGAAAGAGCCATGTTGCAGTCCATTCCAGATTGGTTGGACACCTTAGGAGAGCAGGAGCTAGGAGAGAAGTGGGACAAGGAGATAGATACCCTGAATCAAACAGCGCAGGTAGTCCTTCGGGTAAATACCATCAAAATCACGAGAGAGGCATTGATGAACAGACTTGAGCAGGAGGGAATCAATACCTATGCCCCCAAAGGATATAAAGATGCGCTTATTCTTGAAAAACGACAGAATATCTTCAAATCACCAGCTTTTAAAGAGGGATTGTTTGAAGTTCAGGATGCCTCATCCCAGCTGGTAGCTGCAGCGCTAGATGTGGAGCCGGGAATGCGCGTCATAGATGCCTGCGCAGGAGCCGGAGGCAAGTCCCTCCACCTTGCTGCATTGATGCAGAACAAAGGAAGGATTCTGTCCATGGATCTGAAGGCTTGGAAGCTGCAAAATACCAAACTCAGAGCCAGAAGAAACGGCATCAGCATTATAGAAACCAAAGAGATCGAAGGAAGCAAGACCATTAAAAGGCTAAAAGAGACGGCCGACCGTCTGTTGCTCGATGTCCCTTGTTCCGGACTTGGGGTACTCAAAAGAAATCCGGATACCAAGTGGAAACTTTCTTTGGAGACAATTGAACAGGTAAAAAAAATCCAGGAAGAAATCCTAGGGAGCTATCATACCATGCTCAAACCAGGAGGAATTATGGTCTATGCTACGTGTAGCATCCTGCCTTCCGAAAACCAAGATCAGGTAGCCAAATTTTTGGCATCTGAAATCGGTAAAAACTTTGAGCTGCTATCAGAGCAAAGAGTCTTGGCGCAGGAAAGTGGATTTGACGGATTTTATATTGCTAAAATCAAAAAAATCAAATAAGCAGGAATATCAGCTCTAGACCTGTGTTTTACAGAATGTTTTTAGTAAATTTTGATTAAATCAAACACTAGAACCTATGGAGCTTGAAGGAGTCTTTGAAATGGTAAGTCTATTGGCATTTATCAGCTGGGTCTTACTCTTTTTATTTTATCCTAAGCAGTGGGTTTATACTACATTATTCTCTGGAGTGATGGTCATTCTGGCTCTTACTTATATTTTCTTTATCTTCCAAGGACTCACTGGACCCCAAGAAGGCGGTTTTGACAGTCTTTCTGGTGTGAGAAATCTGTTTTCATCAGATGAGGCCTTACTGGCAGGTTGGATCCACTACCTTGCATTTGACCTATTTATAGGGATGTGGATCAGTAAGGATGCCTGGGAAAGGCATATCAGCAGATGGTTGGTCATTCCTTGTCTGGTCTTGACCTTTATGTTGGGTCCAGTAGGCTGGCTTGTGTATTTTATATTCCGGGTATTCAATTCAGGCAGGCTTCAGCAGTCACCATTCCAAAGATGAATTACCTAAATGAAATCCGCCGAAGGAGCAAGTCGCTCTATTGGGGAGGATTTTTACATTTCTTAGCAGCCCTTGTTTTCACCATATGTATTTTTTTTGATGCCAGAGTGCTAGGCGGCATCTCTATTTATGTCAAGCCTATCAAATTTGCGGTATCCATTGGTGTTTTTTTATGGACAATGGCATGGTACCTCTATTATTTGCCACAAGTAAGGAAAGTGCAGACCATCAAGTTTGTCTTGCTTTCCATGCTGACTTTAGAAATGCTGCTGATTTCCATTCAGGCTATAAGGGGAGAGCTCTCTCATTTCAATATCTCCAGTATTGAAAACATGATCATATTTCAGGTCATGGGATTAGCCATTTTGGTCAATACCATCATGGTGTTTTGGTCTTTTAGACTTTTTGCGGTCAACCTTTCTCTGCCAGATGGTTATAAAAGAGCTATCCGTTTGAGCATGCTGATTTTTATAGTAGCAAGCTTAGAGGGGTACCTGATGGCTGCCAACCTGGGGCATACGGTAGGCGCTCCAGACGGACAGGAAGGTTTGTTTTTTCTCAACTGGGCCAAGGCATATGGAGATTTGAGGATTTTCCATTTTCTAGGGTTACACGCTCTCCAACTAGTTCCTCTATTTGCTTGGTTCTTTGCGAAAGACAATCCGAAAGCCGTCAATATCTTTGCTTTGGCATACTTTCTTTTATCTCTCGGGACGCTTTGGAATGCCCTAGCAGGTAGGCCCTTATTTTAAGAGATGGAAGTTATTATATAGAAGTTGGAAGCTAAATTTCAGGTATTGACTGGGGTTTTGCCAAATTTTATTTTTGAAGGCTTGATGGGCATCTAAATTTAATCGTATATTTGACGGGCAAATAGGGTTACCTAACCAATATTTGCAATGAATCGAAATTCAGATAAATTTCTCTACGAAGCACTCACCTATGACGACGTGCTTCTTGTCCCGGGATACTCAGAAGTCCTGCCGCGCGACACCAACACATCCACACAACTTACCAAAAACATCCGACTGAATATACCTTTGGTATCTGCAGCTATGGACACGGTAACAGAAGCCGAATTGGCCATTGCTATGGCTTTGGAAGGCGGGTTGGGTTTTATCCACAAGAACATGTCTATCGAAAAGCAAGCCGCACAAGTCCGAAAGGTAAAGCGGTCTCAGGCAGGCATGATTTTGGACCCGATTACACTGGATATCAACTCCAAAGTAAGGGATGCTGAAGCCATTATGCGCGAGTATCATATTGGAGGTATTCCTGTAGTAGATGAAAATAAAGTACTCAAAGGGATCATTACCAACAGAGACCTGCGCTTTATGAAAGATCCCAATCGGGAGATCAAAAGCATCATGACCACAGAAAATCTCATTACTGCCAAAGCGGGTGTTTCCCTAGAGCAGGCAGAAGAGATTTTGCAGGAATTTAAAATCGAAAAACTGCCTATTGTAGATGACGAAGGCAAATTGACCGGACTCATAACCTACAAAGACATTTTAAAGCGAAGGGACAAACCTTTTGCTTGCAAAGACGAATTTGGAAGGCTAAGAGTTGGAGCAGCTGTCGGTGTGACTGCCGACATTGTAGAGCGGGTAGAGGCATTAAAAGCAGCAGGAGTGGATGTCATTTCCATTGACACTGCCCACGGGCATTCTAAAGGTGTGATTGATACCTGCAAAAAAATCAAAGCTGCATTTCCAGACCTAGATGTCATTGTTGGCAACATAGCCACACCTGAAGCAGCCATAGCGCTGGCTGAAGCTGGAGCCGATGCCGTTAAGGTAGGTGTTGGCCCAGGAAGTATTTGTACGACCAGGGTGATTGCAGGAGTTGGTGTGCCACAGCTGTCTGCGGTATTTGAATGTGCCGAAGCATTAAAGGGTAAAGAAGTGCCCGTAATTGCTGATGGAGGGATCCGTTATTCAGGTGACTTGGTAAAAGCCATTGCCGCAGGTGCAGGATCAATCATGATCGGTTCTCTACTTGCTGGTACCGAAGAGGCTCCTGGTGAAATGCTGATTTTTGAAGGTAGAAAATTCAAAACATACAGAGGAATGGGTTCACTGGAAGCCATGGAATCCGGAAGCAAGGACAGATATTTCCAAGATGCAGAAGACAATGTTAAAAAACTTGTTCCAGAAGGAATTGTAGGTAGAGTGGCTTATAAGGGTCTTGTAGCTGAGGTACTTTATCAGCTAGTGGGCGGGCTTCAGGCTGGAATGGGATATTGCGGTACCAAAACTGTGGAGGACCTTCAGCAAAATGGCAAATTTGTCAAAATTACAGCTGCCGGAGTGAAAGAATCCCATCCCCATGATGTGAGCATCACCCGTGAGGCCCCAAACTATTCAGCTAAAATGTAATCAGCTAAATCAACAAAAAAAGACGGCAAGCGCCGTCTTTTTTTATTGATACCCATTAGGATAAGAAGTTTACAGTACTCTTTCAGCTTGACTGAAGAAGAATGAACCTTCAATGGCGGCATTTTCATCTGAATCCGATCCATGTACTGCATTTGCCTCAATTGATTTGGCAAATATTTTTCTGATGGTGCCTTCCGCTGCATTTGCAGGATTAGTTGCACCGATGAGTGTACGGAAATCTTCTACAGCATTGTCTTTTTCCAAAATAGCAGCGATGATAGGTCCAGAAGACATATAGCTGCAAAGATCTTTATAAAAAGGCCTTTCTTGATGCACCTCATAAAATTTACCAGCCAGCTGAGGGGTAAGTTGGGTAGCTTTCAAAGCGACGATTTTAAATCCCGCCTCTTCAATCATTTTTAAAATTGCGCCTGAGTTGCCTGCGCCAAAAGCGTCAGGTTTGATCATGGTGAATGTTCTATTTCCTGCCATTGTAGTTGATTTAGAATGTACTTTTTAAACAGGTTGCAAAATTAGGCTAAAATGCCGAAACTCCGCACTATGGGAATGAATTCTATGTTATGTTATTCAGGGTTAGCCGCTTAGGAGGATTGGGATTTTTGAAAAATAATCCTGACCTTTGCGAACTATGTTCTTTCCAGAGAATATACTAAAGCAATCAAATGCAAGAATTAGAGTCATTAAAAGATAGAATTTCCTCTCCCCACAAAATTGTAATTACCACTCACCACAAGCCAGATGCCGATGCACTTGGCTCCTCGTTGGGATTGGCCAATTACCTTAAGAAAAAAGGGCACGAGGTGACTGTTATCACACCTTCTGACTATCCTACATTTCTTCATTGGATGAAAGGTAACGAAGCTGTGATCAACTTTGAAGATCTGAGCCAGCAGAAATCGGCCATCCAAAAAATTATGTCTGCGGATACTATTTTTTGTCTGGACTTCTCCTGTCCAAGGCGGATGCAAGGGGTGGCTGAGTGGGTAGCGCAATCAGATGCTTACATCGTCAATATAGACCATCACCAAGATCCAAAGGATTTTGCGGACTTTGCTTACATGAGTACTGAAGCTGCCGCTACCTGCGAGCTGATTTTTGAACTCATCGTCAAATTAGGAGACAGAAGCCTCATTGATTCAGACATCGCAGAGTGCCTTTATGCTGGCATCATGACAGATACCGGAGGTTTTAGACACCCCAATACTACACAAAATGTCCATTTGGTGACAGCTGAGCTTATTGCTTTGGGTGCAGACAACTCCAAAATATCAAGACTGATATATGATACCAATAGCATCAACAGACTGAAGTTTATCGGATTTGCCATTACCAAACGCCTGACTATTCTACCTGAACTTCAGACAGCCTACTTTGCTATCAGCAAAAAAGACCTTCAAAAATACAGTTCTCAGACTGGAGACACTGAAGGTTTGGTCAATTACGCATTGTCATTAGATGGGATTAAAATTGCAGCCCTGTTTACCGAGCGGGAAGACGGAGTCAAAATCTCTTTCAGGTCAACTGAAGATATAGCGGTAAATAAATTTGCCGCCGATTATTTTGACGGAGGGGGCCATAAGAACGCCTCTGGTGGAAAGTCTTCCCTTTCGCTCAAAAAGACAACAGAAAAATTTGAACAACTTATAAAAGAAAACCAAAAATCTCTATTTAATCAATTAGAACTCATCCATGAAAAAAATTAAAAGTTTATTGTTATCGGCTGTAGTACTAGTAGCTGCTGCCGGCCTGATGTCCTGCAAAAAGACCAAAACCACCTCAGATGGTATTGAATATACTTATGTAAATGAAGGTAAAGAAACTCCTAAAAACGGCGAGTTTGTCCTTTATCATCTTATTGTTCAAAATGACAAGGATTCAACCTTCATTTCTACCTATGAGCAAAATATGCCGGGTTATCTTCAATATTATGATTCTTTGCCAAAGCAAAGTGGAATGGATGAGATTTTTCTCAACCTTAAAAAAGGTGACAGTATAGCATTTGAGGCAACAGCTGCCAAAATTTTTAAAGAGAACGTTCCTTTTTTCCTTAAGCCAGAGCAACTTGTAAAAGTTAGAATCGGTGTGATTGAAGTATTGGATCAGCAAGGTGTAGAAGCATATTTTTCACAACTTCAGGAAGCAGAAGAAAGAAGAATGGCAGAAAATGCAGTAAAACAACTTGAAGAAGATGTCAAGCAGATCGAAAAGTACATAGCAGAAAATAATATTCAAGCTAGCAGGACAGAATCAGGTCTTTTTTACGTCATAGAACAAAGCGGATCCGGGCCTGCTATTGAATCTGGAGATCTTGCCTTCGTGCATTATGCAGGTTATTTACTAGATGGCACTTTGTTTGACACGAGCATCAAAGAACTTGCTCAGGCACAAGGTGTATACAACGAGCAGCGTGACAGCATGGGCGGTTATGGTCCTCTAGATGTTACTGTAGGTCAGGGTCGTGTGATTCAAGGATGGGATGAAGGATTGGGATTGTTGAAAAAAGGCGATAAAGCCAAATTTATCATTCCTTCTACCTTGGCTTATGGTGAAAGAGCTGCCGGTGCTGCAATCCAACCAAACTCCATTCTCATCTTTGACGTAGAAGTCACAGACGTTCAAAAATAAACCATGGAAATGCCCATGATTAGATCGCATACACAAGGTGATGATTATTTTAGGCATTCCATCTGACCATTGAATAACAAAATCTACACAGATGAAAAGTACCTATTTAAGCTTTGTTTTCGTATTACTCATTATTTTTTCAGGTTGTGTTTCCGATCAGGAGAATACCCAGATTATATTCGAAAGAGATGTAAAAGCCATTCGAGATTATTTGGAAAAAAATCCTATATCAGCCGTGAAAACGCTGGAGGACAACGCCACCGGATTAGGCATCTATTGGACTGAAGTGTCGGGAAGTGGTATACTTCCTGCCGTTGGAGATTCAGTATATGTGAATTATGTAGGTAAATTGCTCAATGGAACTGTATTCGATACTTCGATTGAATCAGTCGCTCGAGCTAACAATATCTTTTCATCCAGCAGGAACTATGCTCCTCTTGAAGTTAGGTTTGGATATGGCCAGGTAATTCCCGGATTTGAATTTGCCCTATCCAAAATGGAAAAGGGAGACAAAGCTACCGTGTTTATGCCCTCCTTATATGGTTATGGTTCTTATCCTGTAGGAAGTATACCAGCAAATTCCCCTCTGGCATTTGAGTTGGAAATCGTAGATATCGTTAAACCCAGAAATTAAATGAGGCATATCAGTGTATTGATCCTTCTTTTGTTGGTTGCAGGTGTTGGTTGTACCCCTACCAATCCCTTCGGTGGACCTAGGTATGATTTTGATGGATTCTTAGCTAAAGATAAAGCGACTATAGCTGAGTATCTGCTTAATACGCCAATGGACAGTGTGGCGAGGATTCATGATCCCAATGGAGTTGTGATTGTTGTACATGAGGAAGGCCAAGGGACTAAACCAAGTCCATCCGGTTTAATTTATGTAAACTATGTAGGAAAACTTCTTGATGGGTCTGTTTTCGATACCAATATTGAATCAGTTGCAAGAGCAAACAATCTGTTTTCTGAAAACGCTTCTTATCGCATTTTCCAGTTTTCTTTGGGTAGCAGCAATGTGATTCAGGGCTGGAATCTGGCTTTTGCCAGAATGAAAAGTGGGACGAAAGCCACCATAATCGTTCCTTCTCCTTGGGCATATCAAGGCAGCAGTAGAGATAGGATTCCCGAAAATTCTATTCTGATATTCGAGGTAGATTTCCTCGGTATGGATTAAAATTAAACATAGGGCACTTTTTAAGTGCCCTTTTTCTTTGTCCATGGTATCAGCATCGGAACTTCTTCTCTGTATTGTTCATATTTTTTCCCAAAGAGTATCACCAGTTTTTTTTCCTCCAAATAAATACCTATTGGCAAATAAAGCAGCAGCATCAAAAGGTGGATCAGCGAACTCATATATGGCTGGTAAATAAAGTAGCCCAAAAAGATCAAAATCGTGCCCAAGTACATGGGATGCCTAATGGCACCATGGATTCCATCTCTCACCAAAACTTCACTGCCCTCATGTTCAGGTGAAGTACCAATGAAAGAACCTAAGCCTACATATTTGAATGACTTGACTAGGATTATTGTGCCTAATCCTGTAATCAGAAATCCAAAGTAAGTGGTCGATTCATTGCTTGCAAATAGCTGTAGATGCGGGATCTGGCCTGCATATATCATGATAGCCAAGAAAAAGAAAGTAGCAAAAATACTGTACAACAGCCTATACCATTTAAAAGCAGTTCCCAGCCAACCTTTAAATTTTCTTTTTATATTCATGCTTGCAAACAGGCTATGCAAGACATAAAATAAAACCCAAAGTACAACTAAAATGAGGTATGCCATGAGAGAATTGTTTTGGCGAAAATGCTTAATAAAAGCTCCATTAAAAAATTTCCCTGTTCAAAATCTAATGGCTGATTTCTTTACTGTTTCTAATTTTAGCTGTCACCTCCAACTTTTCAAATACTCCTCATGAAGATAGGACTCATTAAAGAAGGCAAAATTCCCCAAGACAAAAGAGTGGCGTTTTCACCTATGCAATTGAAAAAGCTGTCAGAACAGTATTCTGGTGAACTGGAGTTTTTTGTTGAAACCAGTCTCCACCGCTGCTTTGCAGACGATGAATATCTTGACTTAGGGATTCCAGTAGTAGATGACCTTCACGACTGTGACGTGCTGATGGGGATCAAGGAGGTTCCTGTTCATCAGCTGATAGCGGACAAGACGTATGTATATTTTAGCCATACAATAAAAAAACAGCCTTCAAACCGGCTGATGCTTAAAGAGGTACTGAACAAAAATATCCGCTTAATAGATTATGAATTACTCAAGGACAACCTTGGGCAGCGCACCGTAGCCTTTGGGAGATGGGCTGGTGTGGTAGGTGCTTACAACGGCTTTTTGACCTATGGACTGAAGAGTGGGTTATATGAACTCAAGCGTGCATATAATTGCTTCGATCGCAAAGAACTTGATGAAGAACTTAAAAAGGTAAGCTTGCCTCCAATCAAAATCGTTGTAACCGGTACTGGTAGGGTTGGCAAAGGTGTATTGGAAGTGCTCCAGACTATTGGAATCCGTCCGGTAAATACCCATGATTTTCTACACAATTATTATGAAGAACCAGTCTATACAGTTCTTAAAAGCAGTGACTATTACAGGAGAAAGACTGACGGAGGCTTTGATCAAAAAGAGTTTTACGCTACCCCTGAAAAATATGAGAGCCATTTTCTGAAGTATGCTGAGGTGAGTGATCTCCTGATCGCCGCTGCATATTGGGACCCTAAAGCACCAAAGATGTTTCCACTAGAGGCCATCTCTTCCGAAGATTTCAATATTTCAGTGATAGCAGATATTACCTGCGATTTGAATGGGTCGCTACCAACCACCATCAAATCCAGCACTGTCCTTGAGCCAGTATTTGATGTAGATAGGGAAACTTATGAAATCCTACCTGCTTTTGGAAAACAAAATAGTATCTCTGTCATGGCCATTGACAATCTTCCTACCGAGCTGCCTCGAGATGCATCAGAAGAATTTGGTTCTCAGTTGGCCATTCACTTTATTCCCGAGCTGTTGAAATCGGATTCTTATGTCCTCGACAAGGCCACCATAGCCAAAAATGGTGACCTTACGTTGGAGTATATGTACTTGCAGGACTATGTCACTGGTCAGTAACCAAATGAAGATTATGAAAAACATCAATAGATATATTGAGCAGACCGTGCTCAAACCACTTACCACAGATGCAGATATTGAAAATCTGGTTAAAGAGGCCAAGCAACATGGATTTGTAGGCATATGTGTTGCTCCTTTTTGGGTAAAGAAAGCAAAAAGGGAACTTGAAGAAGCAGATGTACAGCTGGTGACCGTTGTAGGCTTTCCGCTTGGGTACAACATGACCGAAACAAAGGTGTATGAGACGGAATTGGCTATCAAACAAGGCGCAGATGAAATAGATGTGGTTTGGTCACTGACAGCTTACAAATCAGGCATGAACTGGCCCAAAATCGAATTGGCCAGATTGGCGCAAGTTTGCCATGAAAAGGAGAGGATATTAAAGGTAATCATAGAAACAGCCTATCTATCAGATCAGGAAATTTTGGATGCATGCGGAATATGTGCCGATGCAGGTGTCGATTATGTCAAGACATCAACAGGGTTTGCACCTGAAGGAGCACAAGAGCGGCATATCAGCTTGATGCGAGCCAATCTTCCCAGTAGTGTAGGAATCAAAGCTTCGGGGGGTATTAAAACTTATGAGCAGGCAGTGAAATTGATTCAGGCAGGTGCTGATCGGATCGGAACCAGTTCAGGTGTTGCTATCGTGGCAGCAGCTCAATAAAACCCTTGGAGTTATTTGGAGATGTAAAGCTGAAATTTTTAGTCTGAACCGGAGTTTCCACCTTATTGGGTTCCACAACCTCTCCGTCTCTGTTGAAATATATCAGTAGGAACGGTAAAATAAAGAACATGAGGAGGATATAGGCAAAACCCACAATGCGGTTTTTGACAGATTCTTTTCCTAATAAAGAAGCAATCTTTACAGGCACCTTTCTCAAGCCAGGAAACGGCAGGAATACCATTGCTCCAATGATATTGAAAAGGAAATGTACCAGGGCGATGCTGATCGCAGCATCAGTTTTATAAATAGCTGCGATAGCTGCTGTGATGGTGGTGCCGATATTTGCCCCAATGATAAAGGGGAAAACCTTAATTAAAGAAATTTTGCGCGTCACTACAGCCGGTACTATCAGAGAAGTAGTCACTGTACTTGACTGGACAGCAGCGGTAAAAAAAACACCATACACAAAAGATCTAAAAGGAACCTTGAATATATGCTTGCTTACATCTGTAAAATTGGGTGAAACAAACGTCTTGAAAACTGTTGACGAAAGGAATTTGATGGCAACAAATAAGAAGATGATGCTCACCATCAAAGACAAAAAAGGACTGCTCACCAGCTCGATCACCCACACAGAAAATGGTCGGGTAAACATCACATTGTAAACATACTGACCATTGTCATTAGCAGAAAAGTCAAAAAAGGAGTCCGTGATGTATGAGGAGAGTCTGCTTAGAAAACCAAAATAAACTTCAAGTGGAAAAAGAATCAATACCGTCAGGACATTGAATACATCGTGCAAAACTCCAGCAGACATGGCTTTTTTAAATTCCCTCTTTTTCATGATATAACCAAAAGCCACTAGGGTACTCGTAAGGGTAGTGCCTATATTGGCTCCCATTACCAACGGTACAGCCTGTGCGAGTGACAAGTTGCCGGAGGCTACTACCGCCACGATCATAGCAGTCACGGTAGAGCTGCTTTGTATCAAGGCAGTCATCAGAAGGCCTATAAAAAGGCCGACAAATGGATTATTGGTAGCTTGAAAGAGTTCTTCAGCAAGAGAGCTGTTGAGCCGGATCATGGAGAGGGTCAACAGGTCAATGGAAAACATAAATAGCACAAGCGCCAAAAGCATCTTTAGGATGGTAATAGCCTTAAAAGGAGGTGCGCCTGCTTCTTGTAGTTCGGTCATTTATAGAAAAACCCCTCTCCAGGGGTTCATTACCTTTATATGATACAAAGTAACTGCAAGGCTTAGACTTTGTCCGAAAATTGATATGAAGATTTTGTTAACAATAGAATTGATATCTTTGCCAAATCAACCTTAACTAGAACTGGGATAAATCTTAAAATTATCATTATTTTGTGTAAAATTTGTGTTAAATATCCAGTTCTAAAT
>DAIPZN010000044.1:0-33624 GCA_036782195.1 Cyclobacteriaceae bacterium
GTTGTGGGGGAATGTCCTATCAACTTGGTTTTGACCGCCCAAAACCTGAAGACCAACAATTTGAAATTGCCGGAATTCCAGTATTGATTGAGAAGCGGCACTTCATGTTTTTAATGGGGATGTTGATTGACTTTTATGAAGGAAACGAGGCTAGAGGTTTTACTTTTATCAATCCCGATATCCCTAAAAGGCACGATTCCGAAAACAAATAAGTTGTCTATAATGCTACTCTCTTGCTAAGAGCCTCAACCCTTTCTTTTTCTTCACCCTTCAGCCTTAACTGTTTGACAATTCGTCTCGGCATGGCCTTACCTAAGGAAAAAGCGATTAAAGTTAAAGCAAAAACCACTGAAAAAAGTTGGTTTTCAAATAAATACAAGCCTAATCCGCTAATCCAGGTAATAATAAACAAAACCCAATACCTAGCCATAATGGCCTTTTCATACTTTTCCATCCTAGTTTCCAAAGGCACGTCAAGTAATCGGATTTGATTGATTCTCCTTTGAAAGTTGAAGTATTGCAACCCCAACAAAAACAAAGCTAGTGCCAAGAGAAAATTGGCGCCGAAGATGGCTAGAGATGGCTGGTCAAAGCCATCCTTACCCGCTTGAAGGTAGATTACGGCAAAAACCGGAAGCGGAAGTGCCATTAAAAGCAGTAGATTCCGCTCCAGCCTGTCGTAGATTAGTCTAATGATATCTTTTTCCAAAATGCTTATTCAATTATTATTTTGACATCGGCACTAGCAGGTTTGGAAGAGCAGCAAAGGATATACCCTTGGGCTTTTTCACCATCACTAAGTCCAGCATCCTCTATCATGTCCACTTGACCGCTGAGGAGCCTGCCTCTACAAGCAGTACACAGCCCACTTTGGCAACTGTATGGCATGTCAACATCATGGTCTAACCCTGCTTCAAGAATGGTTTTGTCTGGACTTACCTCAAACCTATAAGTCTGTCCCTCTACCTGCACTTCCACCTCCCGGGTCAATGCTGGAGACAATAGTCCTTTGGCTGCCATTTCCTGTTCTTTAGCTGCCAGATCAGTGTAGAAACTTTCAGTTAAGATCCTTTCTTTAGGCACGCCAGATTGTTGTAAAACATCTAAAGAAGCCTGCATCAGGCCTTCTGGTCCACATATAAAAAACCTGCTATTGGGTTGAAGCAAAGGTGCTGAAAGCAACTGACTGATTCTTACTTTATCCAGTCTTCCCACTGCACCTGTCCATGCTGCTGAAGGTTTGGTCAGGTTGTGAATGATTTCAAGTCTTTCACCGTATTGCGCTGAGAGGGCAGCCAAAGCATCTTTAAAAATAATCTGCTCCTCCGATCTACTGCAATACAGTATGGTCACCTTGGATTTAGGTTCATTAATCAAAACAGATTTTGCTATCCCCATCAAAGGAGTGATACCGCTACCTGCTGCAATCATCACATAATGGTGTTGATTTTGGGAATGGTAAGTAGTGGTAAAATTGCCCATAGGCTTCATGATTTCAACTGTTTTCCCTGGTCTCAGTTTATCAATCAGGTAATTGGACACTTTGCCTTGGGGAACCCGCTTCACTGTAACTCCTGGATAGGGATCCACGAAAGGAGAGGTACAAAGGCTATAGGATCTACGCTCCTCTTTCCCATCAATGTCCAAAATTAATGTGATAAACTGTCCTGCCTTGTAATCCAAATATGGCACAGGCTGCTCGAAATAGATCGTAACAGCATCTGGAGTCTCTGCGACGATCTGTCTCACTTTTAGGGAGAAGTAATCACTTGATTTATGGTCTTCGTTTTTTTTCTTTTTAAATAAACTAAACATGCACGCGTCGCTTAACTTTCTTACAAAACTGATTTGATTTCAAAATTACACCAAGACTGCATATATCCTTGCAAATGTGTGGTGGAATATCTCTCCTCACAACCCCAATAACTTCAAACTGGTTTACCCAAAAGCGGAAATCTTTAGGGAATAATGGAATTTAGCGCATATTTTCAACCTGAAAGGCTAACTTTGCAGCTTGATTTTAAAAACATCAGAACATGAATCTGACCAATCTTACCGCCATCAGCTCCATTGACGGCAGATACGGAAATAAAACCGCTTCTTTGCGGGCATATTTTTCCGAATTCGCACTGATACATTACAGGGTACATGTAGAAATCGAATACTTTATCGCTTTGTGCGAGTTACCACTTCCACAGTTGAAGGATGTAGATCCCCAGCTATTTCCGAAACTTCGCGGGATGGTCGATGAATTCTCTGTTGAAGATGCGCTAAAGATCAAAGAAACGGAGAAAGTCACCAATCATGATGTCAAAGCTGTAGAGTATTTCATCAAAGAACGCTTTGCAAGTCTTGGGTTAGAAGCATATCAGGAATTTATCCATTTTGGGCTTACCTCTCAGGATATCAACAATACAGCTACACCCTTATTGCTCAAAAAAGGAATGGACGCCATCATCTATCCCTCTTTGGAAAAGGTAATGAATAGGCTTAAAAACCAAGTGGAAGAATGGAAGTCAATTCCTATGCTGGCTAAAACCCACGGTCAACCGGCCTCTCCTACCCGCTTGGGCAAAGAGTTTCAGGTATTTGTGACCAGATTGGAAAAGCAGCTAGTCTTGTTGAAACAAGTGCCTCAAACAGCGAAATTCGGAGGAGCTACAGGCAATATGAACGCACACCATGTGGCCTATCCCCAAGTAGACTGGAAAAATTTTGCGGACAATTTTGTAGCGAAATACCTAGGCCTTGAGCGAAGCTATCCAACTACCCAAATCGAGCATTACGATAATCTTGCTGCCCTATTTGATGGGTTGAAGCGGATCAATACCATACTCCTTGATCTTTCAAAAGATGTCTGGCAATATGTTGCGATGAATTATTTCAAGCAAAAAATCAAAGCAGGTGAAATAGGTTCGTCAGCTATGCCCCATAAGGTAAATCCTATTGATTTTGAAAATGCCGAAGGCAATTTAGGCATCGCCAATGCCTTATTGGAGCACCTTGCCGCCAAACTTCCCATCAGCAGACTGCAAAGAGACCTGACAGATAGCACGGTATTGCGAACTATAGGGGTACCACTGGGACACATGCTCATCGCATTGGAATCCCTCTATACCGGACTGAACAAGCTAGAGTTGAATAAGACTGCAATTGAAGCAGATCTTGAGGAAAATTGGGCAGTCGTGGCTGAAGCCATACAGACTGTTTTGAGAAGGGAAGGATATCCTAAGCCATATGAAGCGTTAAAGGAATTGACCCGTACCAACACGAAAATCACCAAAGATTCAATTCATGATTTTATTGGAGAACTTAAGGTTTCAGACACAGTAAAGGATGAACTGAGAGCAATATCTCCATTCAACTATACCGGGTTGGATTAAGAGAATGAGAGGCCGCTTATGCGGCCTTTTGCTTTAGTATAAAATGCAAGCAATTGTACGATCGAAATTTTAAATAGGGAGTGACAAATGCAATAATTGCCACACTTTTTTGAACAGCGGGACTAGTTTTTCTTGGGAAATAGTATATTTTAGCAAACCAGCCGTATAACAGCAAGAAATAATCACCATTTTTCCTTACACCTATGACCCAAAATAAGAGCCTCCTTTCGCACTTTAGTAGTGATTTGCCTTCAGGATTGGTTGTTTTTCTTGTGGCTTTACCCCTATGTTTAGGGATTGCGCTTTCATCTGGCGCCCCATTGTTTTCAGGGGTTATTGCAGGTGTAGTCGGAGGGATTGTGGTGGGATGGCTCTCTGGATCCCATACCTCAGTATCCGGGCCTGCTGCTGGCCTCACAGTCATTGTCCTCAATGCCATTACAGAACTTGGGGCTTTTGACATATTCCTTAGTGCTGTGTTTTTAGCCGGGGCTATTCAGCTAGTTTTGGGCTTTTTAAAAGCAGGGGTGATAGGATATTATTTCCCCAATGCTGTCATCAAAGGAATGCTAGCCGGGATCGGCATCATTTTGATCATTAAGCAAATTCCCTATGCCTTTGGCGTAAATGAGACACAAAATTTAGCCCAATATATTCCTTTTGTAAATGACTGGGGAGCAGTACTTGATTTGGGTAACCTCACTAACGAGTTTGATCTGGGGGCGATCATTATTACAGCCGTTTCTTTGACAATACTTATCCTTTGGGAAAAACCTTTTGTCCGTAGGTATTCCTTTACCAAAGTTATTCCAGGACCTCTGATTGTTGTACTGATTGGAATAGGAATCAATAAATTCTTCAAATTCAACATGCCAGATCTTTATCTTACTACAGAAGATAAAGTGGTACTTCCGGTTGTAGATTCTGTTTCTGGCTTTTTCAATTTATTTACCCTACCTAATTTTAGTCAGATTACAAATAGTGATGTATGGTTGGCAGCATTTACCATAGCCATCATTGCCAGCTTGGAAACGCTCTTAAGCTTAGAAGCTGCAGATAAAATTGACCCTTTAAAAAGAGTATCCCCACCTAATAGAGAATTGCTTGCACAAGGTGTAGGCAATATGATCAACGGACTTATAGGTGGATTGCCTGTCACAGCTGTGATTGTAAGAAGTTCCGCCAATGTAACAGCAGGAAGCAGGACCAAAATCTCAGCGATTTTCCATGGTATTTTGCTTTTTGGAAGTGTGATGTTCATTCCAAACTTCCTCAACCTGATTCCGCTCGCATGCTTGGCAGCAATCCTGCTTGTAGTGGGGTACAAGCTTACAAGAATCTCCTTGTTCAAGTCACAAGCTAGACTTGGTTGGGATCAGTTTCTTCCATTTAGCATTACGATACTAGGGATTGTGATTTTTGACCTATTGATCGGAATCGGTCTAGGTATGGGTGTGGCGATTGTATTTATTTTGCTTCGCAATTATCAGAACTCCTACCAAATGGGTGATAAGGAAGATACCAATTCAGAGACAGTCCGTATTGTCCTCTCTGAGGAAGTGAGCTTTCTGAACAAAGGATCATTAATCAAGGCACTGGAAGAAATTCCTGAAGGTAAGCACGTCATCATCGACGGATCAAACAGCAAGGTTATTGACTATGATGTGCTTGAAGTGATAGAAAATTTCAAAATCTCTGCCAAAAACAAAAACATCGAAGTAGATACTGTAAAAATCAAATCTATTGCTGTAAGCAGATTACATTAATGGTAAAAACAACTCTGCCATCATGCACCGTACGCTGCCACCGCCGAGCTTTTCTATAGTAGGAATGGCGGGAGAAATGATTTTGGTGTAGCGCAGAATGGTATTGATTTGAACTTCACCTAGAGCATCAAAAGCTGTTTTAGACATTACCGTGAATTTTTCACCTTTGGCATTCTGCACTTCTAGCATATTGCCGGCGAAGTTAAACTTCTGCTTGGCGGTGATCGGTATCATTTTCTTTTGGGTTATCTCCAAATGCTTCTGCAATTTAAGTCTTTCTGAGGCCAAAGGTATGCAATCCAAGCATACCACAGCTATTTCTGAGCCTACATGCATCATCACATTGGTGTGGTAAATGGCTATTGATTTCCCATCTACTTGCTGCGATGCATCAAAAAGAAGACGCTCATATCCCAATGTCCTACAAAAATAATCCAATGGCACTTGATGGGTCCTTGAGGATCTACAGGCATATACCACTTTATTTTGCCTATCAAGAACCATACTGCCTGTACCTTCCAAATATTGGCTATCCTGCTCAAAAAAACTCAGGTCTATTATTTCATTGACCCTAAAACCATTATGGATTAAAAGTTCTATGATATCCTTTCTCCTTTCAAGCCTCCTGTTGGGACTAAACATTGGGTAAAGAACCACTTTTCCATCTTCATGTGTACTAAACCAATTATTGGGAAATACAGCATCTGACTTTACGGGATGGGCTGTATCTTCTACAACCAGCACCTGTATTCCATTGTCCCGCAACTGAGAGACAAATCCATCAAATTCTGCCAAGGCAAGCTGTTGCACTTCATCGGCACTCCTGCTATCAGGTTGCTGATAGATGTTATTCTGGGCTGTTTCAGGATTGAAAGCAAAATTGGCCGGTCGGACCATCAAAATTACAGATGCAGTTTGTTGAGACATATTTTGGCTTAGTCCTGTTGGAGTTTATCATACCGGTAAAGCACAGGTGCTATCCCAAACCGCTTTTCACTTAGGGTAAAATAAGCATTGCCTGAAGGGGTAAAACCAATGGCTTCACCTTGAGGTTCTGGTTTGTATGGAAGAATTGTGGGATTTCTTGCTAAGGCATCCATGATGGTTTCTTCAGGATCCCTTTCCCAATAGTAAACCACAAAGTAGTTCTTTATCAGGATTGCTTTTCCATCTTTAGATATATCTCCACCAACAGCCATGGATACAGGAACATCCATGACCTTTTCCATTTCATATTTTTCTTGTCCCCATGCATCCTGAGGTACCCTGTAGAGGCCATTGATGCTGTCTCGTTTGGTAAGTATAAAGACATCTTTGGTAATGGGGTCCAGTAACAAAGTCTCTGCGTCTTTGGCCCCATCGGGATAGGTCAACTTAACCATTTCAGGAAAAATCTCCATCGTGTCCCTTAGTACTTCTGGTTCTGGGAATCGGTACAACCTAATGCTTTTGTACTTTTGACTGTTATCACCTATCTCACCGACATATACATAAGATTTTCCCTCTTCTGGACCAGGTCCAACAGCTATATCTTCCCAGTCCCTGTTCCATACCTCCTTGAGTTTTATCAGCCCCTTATGTTTTCCAAGTGTGTCGGTAAGGTAAACCAAAGCCCTTCCCCCACTGTCATTATGGGTATAAATAATCCCAGGATGGTCATGAGAAAAGGCCAGCCCACTTGGTTCATCTATTTTTAGATTCTCCAATTCACCAATTCTCTTGGGGCCTGTATAAACGGTATCTGCCTGAACGACAAATTTATGAATGAAATATGGCTGAGGTGTATTTAAAGAAAAAAACAGTGGCAAGGAATAAAAAATCAACAAAAATTGCACAAAGTAAAGCATAGGTTGAAGCATGTTTGATTTCTAACAAATTTCAGGCTCAAAAAGATCAATCAAAGTTAAGGTTTGTTAAGGTAAGATAAATAATAGTATTGAGATGTGAGTATTAAGATGAGGGTGCCTGATTAATACTGACCTGATTTTGTGACTGCGTACTTTCAAAATTGCACAGATTACATGGATAAAATCAAATCAGATCTTTTTTGATTCAAGGGCTGGCTGAGTATTCAGGTCAACTAACTGAATATGAGCACCAAAAGTTAAAAAGCCCGGAGTTTACACCTCCGGGCTTTTCAATCCAATCCTATTCTCAGGACTCTATTCTTAAATTCCAAGACTTAAGACCCACTTTCAATCAACATCCTTCAACAGCTCCTCAACGGCTTTTTCAAGTTGTTGATCTTTGCCTTTGTCGATAAATCCAGGCATGTTCTTCACTTGGAATTGGGGTTTTGTTTCGTTGTTTTCCATCCAGTTACCGGATTTATCCTTAGCGGATATGGGCACTACACCCCATCTACCTCCATCCGGCAATGCTTCCCAACCTGCAAATGAACAAGTACCTGGTGTAGGCATGCCTACTGTCTTGCCGATTTTTAGATCAGTATAGCCGCAGGCAAAACAGTGGCCATCAGAATAATTGCCTTCGTTGAACATGGCCAATGTTGGCTTAGTCCATCTGAAAGTAGGTTCATACCCCACCTCCCGGTCTTCTGTGGCGTAGGTAATGAATTTTTCACCTGTAAAGAACATCGCCAAATCTGCAACCAAGTCTCCGCCTCCATTGAAACGGGTATCTACAATCACACCTTTACTGTCGTGGTATTTGCCCATCATTTCTTCATAGGTGGTTCTATAAGGACCATCAGACATTCCTGGTATGTGTACATATCCGAGCTTTCCATTGCTGAGCTTTTCAACTTCCTCTTGGTTTTTCTTCACCCATCTTTTGTATAGCAACTGGTTTTCTTCACCCAAGCTAATTGGTTTGACCGTTAGTTGCTGTCTACTCCCTGAAGGATCTATGATTTCCAAAAGCGTAAATTGACCGGCTTTTCTATTGAGGAATCTGGCGACATCTTTATCCGCTGTTATGGTCTCTCCATTGATTTTTTCAATGACCGCACCAGGCTTGATATTGATTCCAGCTTTGTCTAAAGGGCCTCCTTTTAATATTTCGATGATTTTGATTCCATCAGCTTTATGGCTGAAATCCATAAAAATACCGAGAGATGCTGTGGCATCCTCCTGAGGGACACTTCTGCTGTAGCGTGCACCGGCATGGGAAACATTCAGCTCGCCTATCATTTCTGAGACCATTTCTGCAAATTCATACCCGTTGCCGATATGGGGAAGGTATTTGGCATATTGGGCAGTCAATGCATCCCAATCCACACCGTGGAAGTCAGGGGTATAAAATACTCCCTTAGTCCTGATTTTGATATGTTCAAACATCTGCTCTCTTTCGGCATCGGTGTCCAAAGTCATTTCACCTGCGATTTTGATCTGCTCCCGTTTGGTTCCTTTGTCTGTAATCTTGGATATATTACCATCTGCCAACAGGTACAGGTTTTTCAATTCTTTGTCCCATTCCAATCTGCCAAAGCCTGCATCTAACTTCAGTTCCATTTTGGTTTCTTTGGTACGGAGATCAGTACTCCAGAGGTTCATGCCTTTCTCAAAGCGGGCCAGGTAATATAATTTCTCTCCTTCTTTATCCAATACCGCATCTGAAAGGCTTGAAGAGTGAATGGTCAGTTTAGCTTTACGATCACGCAAGTCATCCCAGTCAATAACAAGATCTTCCACTTTCTTTTCATCCTTTTTGGCATCTTTCTTATCCGCTTCATTCGCCTTTTCAGTTTCTTTCAGCAGCTCAAAATCTTCCTTACTCAACCTAAACCGGTCAAAGGCATCTTTTGTAAAATACAAGGTGAACACATCATTTTGGGAACCTCCGCTTGTTGCAAAGCTTTTCAAGCCGTCTCTGTTGCTGAACCAAATCATCTGTTTTCCACCATTGGCCCATTGTGGTCTGCTATCTCCATAACCGCTTCTGGTGAGGTTTTCCATAGGCTTTTTGCCTGCTGCATCTAAGAGCACAATTTCCCCATTGGCCATGGTAGGTCTATACTCAGCCAAAAGCCATTTGCTATCTGGACTCCAGGTAAAATATTGATCTCCATCACCCATGTGCATCAGCTGTTCTGGTGTCATCAAGGTCACTGTGGCCTTTGTATCCAGGTCCATCACTTTCATTGTACGTCTGCCTTCGATGTAGGCCAGCTTTTTGCCATCTGGAGAAATTACAGGCTGATAACAGTCCTGATTTGAATTCACCAAAATTTCTTCTTTGAGCAAGGTGCTGGCATAGAAGAAAGGCTCTTCTTTTTCCCTTACCCTTTTGGTACGGAAAATCTGCCATTTGCCATCAGTTTCTCTGGCATATACCAATGATTTGCCATCAGGGGAAAACTTCACAAAACGTTCCTGAAATGGGGTGTCAGTAATTCTTTTGGTCATGGCTCCATCTACAGAGGTTACAAAAACCTCTCCTCTTGCTATAAAGGCAATCTCTTTTCCATCTGGGGACACGGACATTTCCCTTACACCACCATTGATACTGATGTATTGGTCAGGGTTGCTGATCGCTTGGGTTTTGATATCCACCTTCACTTTTGAAGGTTTTGATCCTTCCTTTAAGGTGTACAATTCCCCATCATAAGAGAAAGCCATGGTTCCGTTCTCGGCAATGCTGAGAAATCTCACCGGAAAATCCTTAAACTCCGTCAATGTCTGCTTTTGGCTTGGGTTGTTGATATCCAGTTTATGGACATTGAAACTTCCGGTTTCTTCACTCAAATAGTATATCGCATTTTCACCTGCAAAAACAGGATTGCGGTCTTCACCGGCAAAACTGGTCAGCATCTTGTGTGATTGGGAGGCAACATCATAGATCCAGATATCGCGGGTGATGGCGGATTGGTGCTTTTTTCTCCATTCATTTTCTCCGCCTTTCTTGTCATGATAGATGATTTTGGATCCATCTGCGCTGATCTTGACATCTTCAGCTGGAATGGTCCAAATCTGATCTACCCTACCCCCTGATACAGGAACTGCATACAGTTCAGGTTGGGAAGCACTAGGATACTGTCTATGTTCCGCAAGATCCTGTCTAAGTCCACCAAAGATGACTTTGGTACCATCAGCTGAAAAACTATAGGGCTGTTCATTGTTGGAATGGTAGGTCAATCTAGTAGCGGCACCACCATCTTTGTCCATGACAAAGACATCGAAATTTCCATATCGGTCTGAGGCAAAGGCTATTTTCCTGCCATCCTTAGACCATACAGGCATAAAGTCATGGGCTTCATGAAAGGTAAGCTGAGTGGCTTTTCCCCCGCTTGTAGGTACTGCATATAGGTCACCCTTATAGGTAAATGCAATTGTAGATCCATCCGGAGAGATGGATGGATATCTAAGCCATTTTGGTACGTCCTGGGCTTGAATAAAATTGAAAAAGCCAGTAACCAAAAGTCCTAAGAAAATGAAAATCTTGCGCATAATCTGAAATAATTGTTGGTGCGAAAATAGTGAAATTGTCAATGAATGAGGAGATCATTTTATATTTGGTTATTCGCACCTATTTACTTCAATAAAAAGATGATCGCCTCCACACCTACCCCACCCTATTATGCTGTAATATTCACCAGCATCCGTACATCTGTGGATGAAGGTTATGGTCAAATGGCTGAAACTATGGTCACTTTAGCCCAACAGCAACCCGGTTATCTCGGTCACGAATCAGCCCGGGAAACAATCGGCATCACAGTCAGCTACTGGAAAGATCTGGAAGCAATCAGAACCTGGAAGACCAACCTCGACCACCTGATGGCCCAAAAAATGGGAAAGGAAAAATGGTATGCATCCTACAAGACAAGAATATGCCTTGTAGAAAGGGATTATCATTTTGAAAGATGAACCTGGATTTATAGGGAGTAAATTGGGATGTGGTATTTGGTATGTGGTATGTGGTAGGTGGAATGTGGTAAGTGGTATGTGGTATTTGGTATTTAGAATGTGGTGTGATATAATATTTAGTACAAGGTAATTGGCACATGATACTTGGCACATGCTTGATATATAATGCTTGGAGCTTGATGCTTGGTACATTGTACTTGGTAATTGGTACAATATACTCAATACTAGATACTCGATACTAGATACTAGATACTCGATAATAGATACTATCTACCCACAACCCAGCCTACCCGCAAATCAATGTTTTCTGCCACATGTCCATGGGTTTTGAGGGAAAAACCTACCCGGAGATGGTCATTGATCAGGTATTGCAGGGCGTAACGCTGATAGAAATTGTGGTCATGATAGCCCTCAGGCTTATTGGCATACCAAGCAAACCGCTGACTGAAATCAAAGCGGCCAAACAGGAAATGATGGGCAACAAACGGTGCTGGCATTAAGGCTTCCAGTCGGCTGTTTTCTACTTTAAGAGAAAAATCCTTTGTCAATTCTATTCCTGCCCCAAAAGCATTCACATTTGTCACCCCTTTATATAATCCAGCTAAAAGGGAGATTGAAGGCTTCCTCCTTCCTTCTTCTTCTGAATATCGGGTGTTAAGGCCCGTTTCCAAATAGGAATTGATTCTTTTATCCAATGTTCCAGCCTGATATTGAGGCAGGTCTATCAAGTTGAAATATTTACTGATACCCAATCCTAGCATAGGATAGTTGATCCCTTTATTAGGTTGCCGCTGCCCTCCATTTGAGATATGGTTATAAGCAAACTCTAGATTCACCTCCCATTCTTTGTCAATTTGATAGCCTATTCTCGGTGTAACGAAAAGGAGAAAACTGATTGGAGCCGAAAAAAACAGATTCTCGGGATTGTTGACCGGATCGTGAATTTGGGTCAAATAGCTGATGCCGATACCTGTTTGCAGGCTAAGGCTCAGCCTGTTTTTTTGCCAAAGTAGGGGTTCAAATGTTCCCACAAGGTTCAATGCCGAACCCAAAACCGATGGATTTCCAAAATTATGATAAGATGCTTGAACACCTAGATAATGAAAACAATTGCAAACATTCCAAGCTTCCTCATCGGTCCGCATCCACTGGTAACCCAATGTTGCTCCGTATGGAGATGTATTGGAAACAGGTACAAGTTCACTGGAATGGGGAATGATAAATCCGTAATTACCGCTTAAATTCAGTTTGTTAATGTTTTGGCCCTTGCTGAGAAAAGGGATCAATACCAAGAGGGGAAAAAACAACCATGTTTTCATACTTGTATTTTACTCCAAGATTAATTGGATTGTTTTGGAACAAACAATTCTGATTCGAAATCGGAAAAAAACAGCAGCTACTTATAATCCTGGTACTTCTCCAAACTCCAGCCAAAGCTGCTTCCCAAAATGCTGCTGCTCTTCTTCAATGTTAAGATTGGAAATTCCTATGCCTAATAACCTCACCGGGGATTTTAGAGGCTCTTGGTCAAACAGTCCGGCTATTGCCTCCCAAAGATGGGCTTGATCGGGATATTGTTCAAAGGTCCTGCTTCTGGTCTGTTGGGTAAAGTCAGCATATTTAAGTTTGAGCGTAACAGTTCTTCCCTTTATCCCGCTTTTGTCAATTCTACGCTTGAGTTCTTCAAAGACTTCTCCCAATTCACGAAGACAATCTTCCCTACTGTGAATATCCGTGGTGAAAGTGTTTTCAGCACTCAGAGATTTCCTGAGCCTGTTCGGCTGCACTTCGCTAAGGTGAATCCCTCTGACAATATTGTAAAAGTGCAAACCTGATTTTCCAAATCTTTTGGTAAGAAACTGTAAACTGAACTGCTTCAGGTCATAGCCGGAATGAATCCCAAGCTCTTTCATTTTGTCTGCGGTGGCCTTGCCAATACCATAAAACTTTTCGATGGGCAGCCTTTCCAAAAATGCCTCAGCTTCTTTCGGGAGAATGACTGCCTGTCCGTTTGGTTTGTTGATATCTGATGCGGTCTTTGCCAGAAACTTGTTATATGAAATACCGGCGGAGGCATTGAGCCCTGTTTTGTCTTTGATTTGTTTTCTGATTTCAGTCGCAATCCGTGTAGCTGATGGGTTTGCGACTTTATTTTCTGTGACATCCAGAAAAGCCTCATCCAGAGAAAGTGGCTCGACTAGATCCGTAAAGGCATAAAAAATTTCCCTGATCTGCATACTGATTTCTTTATAGCGCTCAAATCGTGGGGGAACAAATATCAAATGCGGACATTTCTGAGCTGCGAGTTTTCCTGACATCGCAGATCTCACTCCATATTTGCGTGCTTCATAAGAAGCCGCAGCGACCACTCCCCGCTCCTGCTTTCCACCTACGGCCAAAGGCTTTCCTCTCAGTTCAGGGAAATCCAACTGCTCGACGCTGGCATAAAAAGCGTCCATGTCTACGTGGATGATTTTCCTGAATTGTTCCATGGCCTTTATCCTCCCAAAACCTTCATAATAGGGGCAGCTTTGAGCAGGCATTCCTCATATTCTGCGAGAGGATCTGCATCAAACGTAATGGCACTACCCACTGCAAAATACCCTTTTCTACTTTGGTAGTCAAATATGATACTGCGGATGACCACATTAAAATCAAAATTCCCATTGCCTTCCACAACACCCAAAGCTCCTGAAAACCATCCCCTTTTGAAGTTTTCATATTTATCTATCAACTCCATGCATTTGATCTTTGGGGCACCTGTCATGCTGCCCATAGGAAATGTAGCCTTTAAGATATCCTCAAGGGAAAGCTGTGATTTCATTCGACTTTGCACCGTGGAAATCATCTGAAAGACGTTCTTAAATGGGTACACGCCAAACAATTCGGGAACTGATACTGTACCGCTTTTGGAAACCTTTGCCAGATCATTGCGCATCAGGTCCACGATCATCAGGTTCTCAGCCCTTTCCTTCTCACTATTAAGCAAGGCCTCTCGCAGAAGAAAATCTTCTTCGGGATCCCTACCTCTTCTACTCGTCCCTTTAATCGGTTGGGCCAGCAGTGTGGCTCCTTCCTTTTTCAAAAACCTTTCCGGAGATGCACAAATCAGACACAGGTCTCCAGATTTAAAAAAAGCAGAGAATGGCATTGGTGATATGTCCATCAAATCCAAATAACCTTGAATAGGTTGCCATTCGCTATGGGAAAACTCGAACCCCATACAATAATTCAGCTCATACATATCTCCCTCTACAATATGTTGCTGAATGGACTGAACTGCTTGCAGATAACCTTCTTTTGAAGTCAGGGGAATAACTTTTACAAGAGGATTCAGGCATGCATCATCGTGGAAATGAAGAAATTCTGCTAAAAGAGAGGCTGCATCTGCATGTAGCAATTTTATTCCATCTGGCAAAAATTCTATTGATAATTCAGCTTCAAAAAACAAAGTTTCAGGGCATTGCACGGGAGCTTGGTTATTACTCTCTAACATCTCAACTTCGTTTTTGTAGTCATATCCAATAATACCTACTAGCGTATTGACACCTGTATAGCTTTTGATTTCTGAAAGAGAAAAGGTGTCATTACCTGCAAAAAACTTTTCCGGAAAACCTCCATAGGGATAGGCTATATCATGGTGTCTAAAAAGACAAAAATGCAGAAAACGGCTTTCCGCCCATTGAAGTAAACGCCGGGTCAGATTGAAATCTACTGTGCAGTGATATGTCAAGGCATTATCCATCGGACAAAAGTAAGGCACAAAAAAAGAGGAAATCCCTAGATCTCCTCTTTTTTAATTCAAATTGTACTAGTTGGTTTAGTTTGCTACAATATCGAAACCTACAGTAACGGTGTTGTAAATAAACTGATCTTTAGCTTTGTCTACAGCTCCGCTTTCATCGCCATAAGATAAACCCCAAGCAGTCCTGTCAATGTTAAAACCAGCTTTGGCAGATACAGAACCGTTGTTTACAGTTACTCTTGCTGGGAACTTAATGTTTTTTGTAGTACCTCTCATGGTCAAGTTACCAGAAATCCAATGTGTTGGGCTGTCAACAGCTACATCGGAATCTTTTTGAGGGGTATTAGCTGACTGAAATTCTTCTTTGTCTTGAATCGCTCCATCGCTGTAAGGAGATACAGAAGTCAGTTCAAATACTGCTTCAGGATGGTTTGCAGCATCAAAAAAGTCTGGAGACTGAAGGTGACCCCACAGTTTACCGTAGTTTTCATTGCTTTCTTCAATGTCTTCAATTTTCAGCTGAGTGATATCAAATACGAATTTGGCACCAGTCAGATCCTCACCAGATACAATTACTTCACCTGCAGTAACAGGAATAAAGCCATAATGCTTGCCTGTAGGCTTGTAACCTGTCCAATTGATTTTGCTGGAAGCAGCGTCAACGGCCAATGTGGTTCCTTCTGCAAGCCCTACTTCCTGGGCATCAGAAGTTTCAACAGTGTCAGAAGGCTTGTTGCAAGCAACGACAACCAATGCTGCAGCTACAAATAGACCTGATTTTTGCAATAATTTCATAATGTTTGAATTGTTTAGTTTCTGTTTTTTGATGTATATACATGAAAAACTATTTCAGGTTAAAAAAGTTCACAAGTCTGCAAAAAAAATAATTTTGTTCTGTAAACTTTTAGTAAGCTTACGAAAACAAATCAAATTCAAAATGGCTTTAATCATGAGTGTCAGGGGCTTTAGCCCTGAAATGGGTGAAAACTGTTGGCTTGCTCCGAATGCCACTGTAGTCGGAAATGTAATAATGGGAAAGAACTGTACAGTGTGGTTCAATGCTGTAGTACGTGGAGATGTACATGAGATCAGGATTGGTGATGACACCAATATTCAGGATGGAGCTGTAATCCACGCAACCTATGAGAAAGCGGGCACTTATATCGGCAACAAAGTTTCTATTGCACACAATGCCATCGTACATGGCTGTACCATCCACGACAACGTGCTAATCGGTATGGGTGCCATTGTGATGGACAATGCTGTGGTGCATTCTGGCGCTGTCATTGCTGCAGGAGCAGTCGTTTTAGCTGGGGCAATTGTTGAAGCCAATAGCATCTACGCTGGCACACCTGCAAAAAAAATTAAGGCTACAGGTCCTGAAATGGAAGCAGTCATTGAAAGAACTGCTAAAAATTATCCCATGTATGCGACATGGTTTAAGGAAGAATAAAATTTTGGGGTGGTTAAATAACTGTTAAAATTTACACTTTTACTGAAACTTCTTCTTTAGCAGCAGCAATTCAATAGTTCTGCCGATTCTTTCAACTTTAAGTTGGTCTGTTTTGGCGGAATCAATAAAGGACATGTACTGTTGCTTCTCTTTTTCTGAGAGGCTCTCAAAAAAGCGGAAGGCTTCTGGTTCGTCTTTTAGACAGGCAATGATTTCCTCAGAAAACACTTCGATGTTTTTTTCCGCATAAAGGATAATATGAACAGTATCTCCCTCCTGCTTTTGGATTTTCTTACGGATCTCGGCCTTTACCGGAAGAAAAAGCAGGCCATTGCCCATTGGCATTAAATGGTACCCGCTGATGGTATAATCATCAATGCTCCCCCTGACTTTCACCCAACCAAACGGAAAATTTTTCCCGGGACTTATTTCAGGAAGTGCGGCATATGTCCAACCTCCTTTTCCCGGAAACTTCTCCAGCAGATACAGCTTATCCGTAAGTGGGGTTTCCATTTTTTTTATTTGGTCAATATTAAGTATTATCCTCCTTGCAAAGTCAGCTCTATTTTTTGAAGACTCTGACAAAATACGTGATCTGTTGCAACTTCTTTAAATCCACTCCTGAATTTCTACCGTCTGTTCGACCTTCAGTTCACCGGTATGTTTGGTGGATTTGGGTTCGACCAGCATCACCGTAACTTCTCCCTCTTCCAAAGTCCAAGGTCTATGTTCAACCCCTTTCGGTACAATAAGAATCTCACCGGGTCCCGTAGCCAATGTTCTGCCATCCCTGAAATCCATCATCAATGTACCTTTCAAGACTACAAAAAGCTCATCCTCTTCTGTGTGGCTATGCCAGACCAAATCACCTTTGAGCCGAGCGAGTTTGACAAAATTGTCATTTAGCTCACCAATAATATAAGGATGCCAAAAGCTTTTGATCTTGGCTAATTTTTCATCTAAATTGATCTTCATATTTTTTTATTCTGATTTTCACAATTGCACCATAATTGAAGTTTTCTTTGATTCTAGTCGGAAGACCGAAGACGGAAAAAATTCCAAGTCATATTAATTATGAAATTCCTTTGACTTTATTACTCAGGTGAATTTTCCTCGATTAGTTTTTCGGTATCTGTTAGGATCTTATTATAAGAACGCAAAACCCAAAAAGAAAATCCTAAAAAAAAGAGCACCCCGGTAGGAAACAAACCTGTCCAAAAGTAAGGTTTTTCCGAAATATCTACTCCATTGATCGAGCCCAGCAATGGCAAGAAAATCAACATCAATAGCATCCCTAAAGAAACATTAAGCTTCTGAAGCCTGAGAAATTTGATTTTACCCTTTCCAAAAGCGGCAATAGCTTCCATATAACTTTGTGAAGACAAATTTATCGTCTTGAGTGATCTCAGTGAGCATTGGGAAATGATTGGAAGTGCAAACAGCAACCCTACAGCCAAGACAGCAAAAAATTGCATTACGCCTTGGGGCAATTTAGAGAAATATACAATCAAATAGGCCGCCGCCCCATAACAGACAAAGGTCCCCCCCAATTCGGCAATACCGATTTTGTTCAATTTTGATCTAAAAGATGACCGAGTCATTTGATGAAGTAGTCGATCGTTGATGATTTCCTGTTGGGATAGCCTTTGGTCTAGTTTATCCCAAGCTTGCTTCATTTCTTCAAGTTCCATAGTCTGACGTAATTTTAGTTTTGATTTTTTCTTTAATCCTTGACATTCTTGTACCTACATTACTGACTGAAATCCCAATAATTTCTGAAATTTCCTGGTGGGTTTTCCCCTCTAGGTAGAGGAGGATAATCCCTTTTTCAAGTAAGTTCAATGCTTGAATTCTGGCATGCAGCCATTCCAAGCGCTCTTCCTCTGACTGATCCTCTATATCTGGAAAGTGATCTGAATCATGCTCAAACGGGATAGTGTTGACCTGTTTTTTCCTCGTCTTGAGATTGTATATGGCTGTATTCATTGCTACCCTGTACATCCAAGTGCTCAACTTTGCGGATTCATTGTAGGAGTCAAATGATTTCCAGAGCTGGAATACGATTTCCTGGATTAGATCCTGTCTATCCTGATGGCCATTGGTGTACAGTGCTGCCACCTTATAGATCAAGCCTTTATGTTGTTTGATGCATTTTACAAATTGCTTTTCCTTTTCCATCGAATCAAAATTCAAACAATAGGTGTAAGCAATTGAGAAAAAATCACAGCGGTACAATTAAATTTTTTGAAAAAATGTAATCTTTCTCATTTAGAAACTTAAAATAGATATTTCATTCAGGCATTACCCTGCACCCCAAGAATTGACCACAATACCCAAAGTAGTCACCAGAATCGCAATTGGAAGTACAATACCTGTCATGACCCAATTGACTCTTTTAGCTCTCAATTGGGAAACATCTGCGATATTCACAGCAATAGGAACACCAGCATTATCTACGCCTGTGATTTCAGTTTCAGTATTGTAGAAAAATTCCATATCAATGGTTTTTCCGTTTTTATCTTTGATTCTGATCTTTTCTCCAGACTTGAGTTTAGGCAGGTCATCAGCCAAAGCATTTCTATCTGTCCCTGATCCAAAGTTTTCAACATTCCTGTAAGTTTTGCAGGACGTCCCATAAAAAAGAAAGAGACCCACTAAAATTGGATAAAGGATGTTTTTCATAAGCAGCATCAAGTGGTGATTTTGAATCAATTTAAGATAAAAACACCTATTCTCAAGATTTTCTTCAAAGTTCTTCATTCCGCTATTACTCCCATAATCCATTTCCTATGAAGCGGGTAATTCGACAAGTTGCTTTAAGTATTATGTAAATCCGCTTTCTTGCCAGAAGGCTAAAATTCCTGAGAAACATCACGAAAATTTAAAATCTGGATTACTTCCGACTTCGGTCTTCTGTCTTTCAGCCAGATAATCAAAGGGAATTTGCATTGTGGTTCAATTGCGGATAATCATGTAAAGCATATACCTTGATCAAACTTGGGAAAAAATCATTTTTTTCTTTTTACAGGTAAATGAAAAAGCCAGAATCAGCTGATGTTGTAACAGTTGACAGATGCAACCCTTATTATAACCCTACTACAATAGGTAATGGCCACTTGCCATTCCTTAGAAAACTTTATCTTCAAAGGCTTTGTGAATCGCTAAAAGGCAGCTATTTTTAAGAGAATACGCTAATTGATTATGAGAGAGGAATACTTCAAATGGTACTCACCGCACCTGCACAGAGATGTTGAAATGCTGGTCTTTGGACATGCAGGCTATCCTGTTATTCTTTTTCCAACTTCGATGGGTTCCTTCCATGAAAACAGAGACATGGGACTGATCAATTCAGCCCAATGGTTTATTGATCAGGGGCTGATTCAGATTTTCTGTCCCGAAAGCAATGACCGCAACAGTTTTTACAACAAAGCGATCCATCCCCACGAAAAGATCCTCAACCACATCGCTTATGAAAAGATGGTCAACCATGATATTGTAGAGCGGATAAGGATGAACACAGCCGTAGGCAAGGTCGCTATGGCCGGCTGCAGTTTTGGCGGATTCCATGCAGCAAATTTTGCTTTTAGACATCCTGGTTATGTCAGCCATATGTTTTCCATGTCAGGAGCTTTTGATATCCGCGGCTTTATGCACGGATTCAACCATGAGGATGTCTACTTCAATTCCCCTCTGGAATTTGTGGGAGGTCTTCATGATCCCGAGCTCTGGAAGATGGATATTGTATTGGGGACTTCTAATTGGGACATCTGCTTTGATGCCAACCTCAAACTCAGCGATGTGCTAGAAGGTCGTGGTGTAGTACATTGGCTTGATGTACGCAAGGATAGGCATCATGATTGGCCCTTATGGAAAGAAATGTTTCCTCATTATCTATCTAGAATCAAATTCAATTGAAACTCCCTTAAATATGAAAAAAATAGGAATCCTTTTTGGCATGGAAGACACATATCCCCATGCTTTTGTCGAAAGAGTCAATGAAAAAAAAGAAAAAGACATTATCGCCGAACCAGTATTGATAGATAAGGTAATCCAAAATGGCCTGACCGAATATGCGGTGATCATCGACAGGATTTCTCAGGACGTGCCTTTCTATAGAGCCTATTTGAAAAATGCAGCACTTACCGGAACGGCTGTCATCAACAATCCATTTTGGTGGAGCGCAGATGATAAATTTTTCAACAACTGTCTTGCAGATAATCTAGGTGTACCGCTTCCAAACACAGTAATTCTACCCTCAGCTGAACATCCCACAGACACCACTTCTAAGTCTTTTCGCAACCTGGCCCACCCATTGGACTGGCAGACCATGTTTGACTATGTCAAATTTCCCGCCTATATGAAACCCTATGCTGGAGGAGGTTGGAAACACGTGTATAGGTTGGAAAATAAAGAAGAGTTTTTCAGGATCCACCGCCAAACCGGCCAACTGGTTATGTTGCTCCAAGAAGAGATTCAGTTTACAGAATATTTCAGGGTTTATTGCCTAGGAGGTAAAGCGGTGCGGATCATGCAATATGAACCCCGGAACCCCCACCACCTCAGGTATGTGGTCGATGGGCCACCTGCATCCAAGAAACTTTTGGCTAAGGTCAAAGAGTACACGATCAAACTCTGTCAGGGGTTAGGCTACGATTTCAACACTGTGGAGTTTGCCGTCAGGGATGGAATTCCTTATGCCATTGACTTTGGAAATCCTGCTCCGGATGCCGATATCAATTCTGTAGGTCAGGCAAACTTTGACTGGGTAGTGGAAGAATCTGCTAAAATGGCTATTGCCTATGCCAAAGCCCAAAAGCCTGGAAAAATCAATTTGACTTGGGGAACATTTATGAAAGATGCAGTTAGTATGGCCAAAAGATTCTAATATATGAGAAAGCTGCCTGTTTTTACCTTGGGTGTAGAGGAAGAATACCAGATCATAGATCCGGAAACAAGAGACCTTAGATCCCATATGTCCAAAATTGTGGACGGAGCCAAAATCATCCTCAAAGAGCAGGTGAAGGCCGAAATGCACCAATCGGTAGTAGAGGTCGGTACCAATATCTGTCAAAATGTAAGCGATGCTAGAAAGGAAGTATCCTTCCTTCGAAACAAAATTGTGGATCTTGCCAAAGAACAACGATTAGTTGTAGGATCAGCAGGTACACACCCTTTTTCCAAATGGCAAGAACAGCCCATTACGGATGATCCTAGATACCACCACATCATCAATGAATTGCAGGATACCGCTCGATCTAACCTGATTTTTGGCCTTCATGTGCATGTAGGGATTGAAAACAGGGATACAGCCCTGCATATCATGAACCAAGCCTGCTATTTTCTCCCGCATATCTATGCATTGTCTACCAACTCCCCATTTTGGGAAGGAAGGTATACTGGGTTCAAAGCCTATAGGGCTCACGTTTTTGCAAAATTTCCACGAACCGGGCTACCTGAGTACTTTGATTCTGTACAATCTTATGACAATTTTCTGGAGACCTTGGTCAAAACCAACTGCATAGACAACCCGAAGAAAATCTGGTGGGATCTACGCATGCACCCCTTTTTCTCTACAATAGAATTCAGGATCTGCGACATGTGCCTTACTGTTGACGAAACCATCTGTATTGTAGCTCTGATTCAGGCAGTGGTGGCCAAATTGTACAAAATGCATATGTTGAATACCAGCTTCAACATTTACAGAATTGCCTTGATCAGAGAGAATAAATTCCGTGCCGCACGTTATGGAACAGAAGGACTGATGATTGATTTTGGGCAAAAAAAAGAAGTAGAATACAAGGCTTTAATGCTCGAATTGCTCGACTTTGTAGATGATGTCGTAGATGAGCTTGGTAGTAGAGAAGAAATCAACTATGTCCACACCATACTTGAAAAAGGCACAGGCGCAGATCAGCAGCTCAAAGTGTATGAAGAAACCCAGGATCTTAAAAAAGTGGTAGACTTTATCGTCGGAGAATTTACAAAAGGAATATGATGCTGAAACATTTGGGGTTATCTTGCATCGCAATTGAAATCACCCCATTTCAGCACTCCACGAACATAATCTGTTTATTGCCTGTTGATTAGATTATCAGCAGCAATAAAGGCATGAGACAATGGAAGCTGCTGAAATAATTCATCGAATTATGCAGGAAAAAATAAAAGTAGCGCTTTTGGACATGTACAATGGCAAAGCCAATGAAGGTATGCGTTGTATCCATGAAATCCTTGGGCGATTTGGAGAGGAATTGGATGTAGAAGTCTTTGATGTAAGACAACATGCCCAGCTACCGAAACTTGAGGATTTCAACTTATACATCTCTTCAGGAGGTCCGGGAAATCCCCTTGAGGGTGATGGTATATGGGACGCTGCTTACTATAACCTTATTGACGGAATCTGGAATTGGAACAAAACGCAAGAAAAGAAGAAACACATCCTTTTTATTTGTCATTCTTTTCAAATGGCTGTACAGCATTTCGGGTTTGCGGAAGTATCCAGGCGAAAATCTACCTCTTTTGGCGTGATGACCATTCACAAGACTGAAGCAGGAATGAATGATCCGCTCTTCAAAGGTTTGGAAAACCCATTTTGGGCTGTTGATTCACGAGATTATCAAGTAGTCCAACCCCACTTCAAAAAATTCAAAGCAGTAGGTGCAGAAATTATAGCTTTAGAAAAAATCAGAAACCATGTAGAATATGAAAGGGCTATCATGGCCATCCGATTCAGTCCGGAAATGGTCGGAACCCAATTCCACCCTGAAGCTGATCCACATGGATTTCTTGAACACCTCAAAAAACACCAAGTCAGAGAAGAAATCATCGCTTTGAAGGGAAAAACCAAGTACCTGGCAATGCTCGAGCACCTGGTAGAAGAACATACCATTTATAAAACCAATGAAACGCTCATTCCCAATTTTCTAAAAGGAGCAATCCAGAAGATCCAGGAACAGTCAGGCGTATTGGTCAAAGATTAAAGATATGATAGCAGATTACAGAGCTCTTTTTAACAAGGAATTCAGTCAGGAGAAATACCATCAGGTGCTGGATTCCATCAAAGAAGATTTTGGCTTCTCTCCTACTTTCAGGATTGCTGAAACCCCATTTTTTATTTCCCAGGAGCTTAAAAAACAACTGCTAGAAGGGTCTGCTCAAGTGATTGAATTCATTCAGTCTGCCCATTTCAAATCTTTGACTGCACCAGCTTTGGGATACAATGCAAATGTCCCGGGAGAAGATGCACATACCCAGTTTCTAGCTATAGATTTTGGAATATGTGAAGAAAATGGCAAAACCATCCCGAAGCTGATCGAGGTCCAAGGATTCCCATCCGTGTTCAACTTCCAGTTCAACATCTTTAGAAAACTGAAGACTGCCTATCCATTTTTGGAGGGATTTACCCCTTATTTTGATGGAATTGATGAGGCTCTGTATATCAAAAAACTCAACGAAACTATTTTGAACGGCCATGAACCTGAAAATGTGGTGTTGTTGGAAATAGAGCCGGATAAACAAAATACCAAAATAGATTTCTACTACTGCAAAAAAGATCTGGGAATACCTTTTATCTGCGTCACCGAGGTGATCAAAAAGGAAAAGAAATTATACTACTTAGACCAAAAAGGTCAAGAGATCCAAATAAAAAGGATCTACAACAGAGTTATTTTTGATGAACTCAATGCGCGCAAAGACCTAGACCTTCAATTTTCTTTTGAAGATGAGTTGGAAGTGGAATGGGCAGGGCATCCCAACTGGTTTTTCAGGATCAGCAAATTTATTCTCCCCTACCTGAAGGGTCCCTACTTTATAGAAAGTACTTTGGTCAGCGAATTGGACCGAATTCCAGAAGATTTGGAGAATTATGTATTGAAACCACTCTTTTCTTTTTCAGGCGCAGGAGTAATCTTTCATGTGAGCAGGGAAGATGTGGAAAATGTAGCCGAAAAAGAGATTTATGTCCTTCAGAAAAAAGTGCATTATCAGCCGGTAATTCAAGCACCGGATGGAAAGGTCAAGGCTGAGGTCAGAGTTCTGGCAGTTTGGCCTGAAAAAGACGCACAGCCTACTCTTCTTGGCAACCTGGTAAGACTCAGCCGCGGTGAGATGATAGGGGTCAAATTCAACAAGGACAAGGATTGGGTAGGCGGAACTATAGGTTTGTTTAAGAAATAATGCCGGTATTTGATCTGCGAGATTTTTTCCAACACTTATTATTACTGGTCAAGTTATTTGGCTTGATCTAAAAAACGCTTCCCGATGCTGACCCTAACCCTTGTCGGTGTGGTCGGCCACACTTCTACACCTCCGTCAAGTCAGTTTTGATAGTGACTAAGAATTGGTTCCACCTAAACTAAAACGGGATTATTTCTATACTTTTTTAATCGCCTAAACCTTAAGAAGCTTTCATGGCATTCTTCTTCTATCAAAATTTTAGTGGGATCTATACCATATTTTATATTATTGGCATTCAAAAAACTGAAATCTTCAATCGAATTTGATAAAATCCCCACAATTTCATCTTTTTTTATAAGATATATCACCACCCTGATAAGAATCACTTTCTTTTTCAAATCTTTTTGATAGTTTCAAGCACTTAATCTATTTCTAGCCACACCATATACCATCATGACCATAGGAATACTCAAGGAGCCCAGCGAGGAATCCAGAGTTGCATTTTTACCAGAAGCGGTAAAGACGCTAAAAAGTTGGAATCTCACCATCTATATTGAGCCTAATGCAGGTTCAAGGGCTTTTGCTCCGGATGAGCAATATCAAGAAGCAGGTGCAGCACTTCAATCTAGAGAACAAATCCTCAAAGAAGCAGATTTGATCTGTGGCATTCAGCCATTGTCAAAAGAAGAAATCGATCTTATGAAACCTGATGCGGTCCTAATGGGACAATTAAACGCACTCTTTAACCCGGATCTCACCAACTACCTTATCTCAAGCAAAAGGACTGCCTTCAGCATGGAGCTGGTTCCCCGGACTACCAGAGCCCAATCTATGGATGTGCTTTCTTCCATGGCAACAGTAGTAGGCTATAAAGCTGTATTGATGGCCGCAGATCTATTGCCTAGGTTTTTTCCCATGTTTATGACTGCTGCAGGCAGCATTACCCCTGCCCGTGTCCTGGTGATAGGTGCAGGAGTAGCCGGACTTCAGGCCATTGCCACGGCCAAGCGTCTCGGGGCAGCTGTATTTGCATTTGATGTCCGACAGGCAGCTAAAGAAGAAGTGCTTTCCCTTGGGGCTAAATTTGTAGATGTGGAAGGTGCTACTGAAGATAAGTCTGCAGGTGGCTATGCCGTAGAACAATCTGCTGAATACATCCAAAAACAAAAAGACACCATTCACGAACATGCTTCGAAGGCAGATATAATCATCACTACTGCCCAGATTCCAGGAAGGAAAGCACCTTTACTTGTAGAAGAAAGAACAGTACTAAACATGAAATCCGGTTCAGTAATCATTGATCTAGCCGCATCTTCCGGAGGAAACTGTGCACTTTCCCAACCGAATCAGACTGTAGAAGTCAATGGTGTAAGAATTGTAGGCGTGGACAATCTTGCTGCCAAGATGCCTCAGGATGCCAGCAAAATGTATGGCAAAAATTATTTGAACTTCCTCAAACTGATCATCAAAACAGGTGAACTGAACCTGAACTTTGAGGATGATATCGTAACGGGTACATGTGTTTGCCACCAAGGTGCTGCTGTCAGTCCCCGAATCATTCAATCACAAACCAAATAAACCATGGAAGCACTATTAAGCTATATAGGCGAAAATATGGAGATGGTATACTTCCTTCTCTTGGCTATCCTGCTTGGGATAGAAGTCATTTCCAATGTACCTGCCATTTTACATACCCCCTTGATGTCTGGGGCAAACGCCATCCACGGTGTGGTCGTAGTGGGGGCCATCATTGTCATGATGGATGCCTCTTCTGATAATTATGCCGCACTAATAGTAGGTTTTCTGGCTGTTGTCATGGGAACTCTCAACGTGGTTGGGGGATTTGTCGTGACAGACCGAATGCTGGAGATGTTTAAGAAAAAACCTAAAAAATCATGATCAGCCTCAACCTATTAGAGATCAGTTATCTCATTGCTTCCTTGACCTTTATCATAGGTCTGAAAATGCTTAGCCATCCTGATTCTGCGCGTAAGGGCAACCTTTTGGCAGCTGGAGGTATGCTCATTGCGGTAGTAGCTACCCTCACACTATACCAGTCCTATGATGCCTCCAAGCTCACCAATTATGGCTTGATCTTTCTTGGATTGGTGGTAGGATCCGTCATTGGTACAATGATGGCCAAGAGAGTTCAAATGACCGCTATGCCTCAAATGGTCTCCTTCTTCAATGGAATGGGAGGTGCTTGTGCAGCGTTGATTGCCATCATAGAATTCCAACACCATCAGCATGCTACTGTCACAGGTTTTGACGGTGAACTATTGGTCATGCTTCTTGGGCTCTTGATCGGATCTGTTTCTTTCTCAGGTTCTCTTATCGCTTACGGTAAGTTGGAAGGTAAAATCAAGGACAAAGTATTGCCAATGAATCAGGCAATCAACATGATTCTTTTGGCTGCTATCATCATCTTGATCGGGTATCAGATGTTTGCAGGTTCAGATCCTATGCTATTCTATATCTTGTTGGTAGTAGCACTTGTGTATGGTATACTCTTCGTTATGCCAATCGGAGGTGCAGATATGCCTGTTGTGATTTCATTGTTGAATTCCTTTACCGGAATGGCAGCTGCTTTTGGTGGCTTCCTTTATTCCAACAAAGCCATGCTCACAGGTGGTATACTCGTAGGTTCTGCGGGGACCATTTTGACCATATTGATGTGTAAAGCAATGAACCGCTCTTTGACCAATGTCCTTTTAGGTGCCTTTGGTGGTAGCAATGCCAGTGGAGCCAAATCAGCTAGCGGAGATCAGACTGTCAAAGAAATCAGTCTTTCTGATACTGCTGTCCTCCTATCCTACTCACAAAGCGTCGTCATTGTCCCTGGCTATGGATTAGCAGTAGCGCAAGCACAGCACATCTGCCATGAACTTGAAAAACTACTGGAAGAAAAAGGTGTGGAAGTAAATTATGCTATCCATCCAGTCGCAGGAAGGATGCCGGGCCACATGAATGTTTTGCTTGCAGAAGCAGATGTCCCATATGAACGGCTTCAAGAAATGGAAGAAATCAACTCAAAGTTTGCAAATACTGATGTGGTGATCGTCATAGGGGCCAATGATGTTGTCAATCCTGCCGCAAAAACTGACCCTTCTTCTCCAATCTATGGCATGCCAATCCTGGATGTAGACCAAGCTAAAAATGTCATCGTGATGAAACGGGGCATGGCGGCAGGTTATGCCGGTATAGAAAACGAACTGTTCTTCTTCCCAAAAACCAGAATGCTTTTTGGTGATGCCAAAGCAACACTGCAAAAGCTCACGGCGGAAGTCAAAGAAGTCTAATCTCTAGGCCCGGAATTCCGGGCCTTCTTTTTTACCTGGTACCGAAGACATATGCTATCCTATGCAGGTAAACATCTCCTGGATCCAATCTTGGCGATGGAAAATTGGCCTTATTTGGAGAATCAGGAAAAAACTGTGGTTCTAAGCAAAAGCCAAAATGCTTGGTATAAGCTACCCCATCCGTCACTTGTCTGCCATCCATTGAATTGGCTGTAAAAAACTGGACACCGGGCATATTGGAGTAAACTGCCATAGCCCTTCCTGTAGCGGCATGATATACCTCTGCCATCTTTGCCAATTCTCCATCATGCCGGGTCTTTATCACATAGTTGTGGTCATACCCGCTTCCTGTTTCGCTGATGTCCCTGCCAATCTTCTTACTTTTCCTGAAATCAAAAGGTGTGCCCTCCACCGAAAGGATTTTTCCTGTAGGAATCTGACCGGGCCCCATCTCAGTATATTGTTCTGCGTACAAAGTAAGTTCATGGTTGAGGATGTTTTCACTCATACCACTTAAATTAAAATACCCATGATGGGTGAGGTTAACGATCGTAGGCTTATCGGTAGTGGCCCTCATGGTTATGCTCAACCTATTTTCAGCATCAAGCTCAAATGTTAGGGTAGTATGGAGGGTGCCGGGATATCCTTCTTCCCCATCAATGCTGATATATTCCATCTGTACCCCTATGCTATTTATTTGGCGGACGACCTTCGCATCCCAAAATTTTTTATTGAAACCTTCTCTTCCTCCATGAAGATGATTTGGTCCATTGTTTTTCGTCACTTGATGCAATTGACCATCCAATTCAAACTGACCTTGAGCAATCCTATTGGCAAATCTACCAGCTACAGCACCGAAAAAATAGCGGTCATTTCCAAATGCTTCCGCACTATCATAAGTAAGCATGATGTTACCAGGAACACCTTTACGGTCTGGAACAATGATTCGCGAAAGAATAGCTCCATAGCTCAAAAGCTCCACCTGCATTCCTTTACCGTTTTGTAGTGTAAAAACCTTTGCTGGCTTGCCGTTGATCAAGATCGTTTTTTCAGAAACTTGCAGCATATTTTGCTCGGCAGGTTGATGCATGGGCATGTTTTTACAAGCAATGCCCAAAATTAAAATCAGCAGGTATAAAGCTTTGTTAGGATTTTTCATAGGTGGGTTTTAAATGAAATATAAGCTAATTTTCATTCAAAAAATCCTAGCTGTTTTTCATTTTTATGCAATTTGACATAGATGGCCTCATTTTTGGTATAGGTGGAAAAAAATTAAATCAACTATGAAAAAGTTACTTTTATACACCTTAGCTTCGGCTACTTTGATGGCCTCTTGTGTCTCCAAGAAAAGATACGTGGAACTTCAGAATGATTTATATAACACTGAAGCTGATCTGGCGGAATTAAGAAGGGAAAAAGAGACAATAGATGCTGAAAGACTTGTGCTTAGAGACAAACTAGGCAACATTCAGGCACGGGTAGATGAATACAATGCCCGAATCAATTCTTTAAGGGAAACCAATGACAGTCAGTTCACATTGGACGGTAAAACGCCTATGTCCAACAAGACCCGCGAGAAGTTAAAAGCTACATTGGCCAATGTAGATCAGGCTGAACTTGCCAATGCACGTACACTTGAAGATTCTGTAAATCTTGCTGTATCCCATAACCTAAAAAAATCCATTTCTGACGGTTCTGCAGCAGAAAATGAAGACATTCAGATTACTGTTGACAAAACTGTTGTGATGATCACAGTGTCTGACCGCTTACTCTTCAATACTGGCAGCTATCAGGTAAGTAAAAATGCTGAGGGCCTCCTTGGCAAATTAGCCGAAGTGATCAATTCAGAACCAAGCATGGAAGTTATGATTGAAGGACATACAGATCCAAGAAGCATCAGCACAGTGGCTGTTCAGGATAATTGGGACCTAAGCGTAAAGAGGGCAACTTCTATCGTGAGAATTTTGGAAAACAAATTCAATGTAGCTCCTGAAAAACTAATTGCAGCAGGAAGAGCGAGCTACATGCCATTGGTAGAAAATGATTCAAAAGAAAATATGGCTAAAAATAGAAGAACCAGAATAGTCATCATTCCTGACTTGGATAAGTTCTTTGCAATGATGGAATAATAGTTTTTGACTACTTTATAAAGATCCTTTTTGGGACTCCCTTAGAAACAGAAGGCCAGTATCCGGATTTTTACCGGGTACTGGAACCACTGCCACAATTAGAACAACCCATAAAAAAACCGTCTACTTAAGATAAGAGACGGTTTTTTTCATGTTTAATCCTCCTGATTATTTCAGATAAAGTTGGTTAAAGAGCAGTTTGAATGTATTATGCGCCTGGGCACGGAAAGTGATTTCTGGACCAAAGGCATATAACTTTCCTTTACCTACTGGAGCCTCAAAAGCTACCACACCATTTTTCAAATAAGACTCACCCCAAGCCCAACCAGAAATCAATGGTGATTCAACTCCAAACCAAGCCAAAGGCTTCACACCTTTAAGCAAAGCATCCGGAGCCAATGTAAATACAGGACTATTGTTGAACACCATGTTTCCTGTCTCTCCCATACCCCAGTTGGCAGGATGATTGGCATCCAAATGAGCTTTCAGAATACTTCCTGGAATATAATATTTCTCACCAGTCAGCGGTTTTTCTGTGCCATTTGCAAGTTTTTCAACCAAGGCATTTCCAACAGGTAAGCCTAGATCAAATGCCAAAGATGTACTTGCACCTACTGCGACTACATGTCCTCCAGCTTCCATAAACTGCTTCAATTGCGGCACTGATTTGTCTTTACTTAAATTGCCAAGCAAGGCGTGGTATTGAGGGTCGATATCCTCAGCCTTAGGCATACCTCCGTAACTTCTGACAGTTCCAGGTGCGCCAGGACCTATAAAAAGGATGACGTCATATTTGGCTTTCAGATTTCCTTTGTCTATTTCTGAGGGGTAGATTACTTGGAATGGGAAATGATATTGCTCCAGCATCCATCTTACCCAGCCTGAAGGCATAGATCCTCCATAATGGTCGAATAGGGCAACTCTTGCCGGTTTAATCTTTACAGCACCTGCAGGCTTGGAGGCTGATACCATTTTCACACCGAAATCACGGGCTGCTTTTTCAAGCACATTTTTTCCACCCGACACATAAAAACTACCTGCCGGCATACCAGAAACAGTAGAGGTGGTCCTGAAAACCTCCACTCCTGATTTTAGTAAATCATTGACTGCGATATAGGCATTGTTGCCTCTACTATCAATCAGCATACCCGATCCTGATGGAACTTTAGCAGCAGGAAAGGGCTGAATCGCTCCATAGGCAATCCGTTCAAAAGGACCATCAAATCCATCCAAAATCCTGTCATAGCTAACACCCATTTGCATGGCCAATGTCCAACCGGCTGCATCATAAGGTCTTATTGGAGGACCTCCAGGATATTGAAAATCATTTGGGTGATCTTGTGCTTCAAACATGTCCAAAACGTGTGGTCTAAAGGCCTGATCTGTTTTGACGACATATGAACCTGCGGGATATTTTTTGCCATTTACGGTAAAATCAGCTGAGGCTTTATGGACCAAAATCCCCGATTTGATTAAGGCATTGATAAAACGTACTGCTGTAGGGAAGTCGGTCTGATCTGCTGACAGGATATAGCCTCGTGGATCCCTAAGTGAAGGATCTTTGAAAACAGTATCAAAGTATTTTACAGGTAATCCACTCCTCATGCCATAAAAAGCCATTTCTGGATCATCATTCGCTGCTTTTTCTTTGGCTGCATCAAATGCACCCTGAACTGCGGCCGAACGCTTGGGATACTTGGTCCAATGGTCAGTCCTGCCTCTTTCAATACTGTTGCGGCCCATTTTATAGAAATTATATAGCAAGGCATCAGCATTTCTACTTGCATAATCCAAAATGGCAAGATTTAAAGAAACAGAATAGTCAATAGATTTTTTGAAATTCCATGCCTGTGGTTCAATAGGGTATGGCGTAGCGTGTGTTGGGATAAGTCTTTCCGGAACTAAAGGAATTTCGGAAGGCGTAGGTCCACCGGTAATTTCTGTCAAAATACCGATCATGTTGTGGAAATAAGGCGTAGTCCTCAGTCCACCGTTCCACCAGGAAGAAAATACTGAGCCTCCTAACCGGGTATAGCCGGGCCTTCCTTCAACATTCATCCTGTTGATCATAGCAGCTCCTACCCCGTCTAGACTTGTCATGATCAGTGGATCAAACACATGGTTGAAAGGATCCCTGTAAGGAGGTCCAGCTACTACAGTACCTGCAGGGGATGTCTGATGGTGGTTGTAGATGATCTGAGGCAACCATTCCACGTACTGCTGCAGGGATGTATTGGTGGTTTCTTTCATGTTCATCATGAAAAAATCCCTGTTGTTGTCATGCCCCACATATTTTTGGTACATGTACGGACTGTTCATGTTGCGTTTTTTCTCATCCTGCTGACCCATGTACCAGTTGGTGATAATCTCTTGACCGTCTGGATTGACTTGCACCATCAAAATGATCAGGTCATCCAAAAAACGTAGGATTTCCGGATCATTGCTTGTAGCCAATGTATAGTAAGTTGGGATCAGCTGATGAGATCCTACCGTTTCAGTTGAATGGAGTCCACCATCAATCCATACCACAGGCTTACCTTCAACAGACAATTTTCTGGCCTCCTCTTCAGAAAGTTCCGCCCTTCCTAACAGCTGGGAAATTTCTTTATATCGTGCGAGTTTTTGGTGATTGGCAGGACTTGTGATGATCATCATTGGCATCTGCCTTCCTTCCTCAGTCTCACCGATTTCGACAAATTTCACCCTATCTGAAAGTTCAGCGACTTTACGGAAATAGGCATCTGTAGCAGTATAAGTAGCCAGTTTGTAGTCATCTCCTATTTCAAAGCCGAAATGTTCTTTCGGGGTGGGAATACGCTGGGCCTCAACTGTTGTCCAAGACAACAAGCAGATCATACCCAATAGGGTGTAAAATTTTCTCATATTATACGATTTAGGTAATTGTTACAATTTAAGCTACTCCTTTATCCAAACCAAAAGCAGCAGTGTAATCGGAGAGAATAAGGTATAACTGGTTCCAAAGAAGCCTATGGTTTTACCCAGTCATGACAAAAAACAATTTCACATTGATTTTTAAACCAGTTTTCCAACAAATCCTTCTTAAAAAGGTTAATTTGGGTAAAACAACTCACCATGCCATATCTTTCACTTTACGTCAGTTTTTTATTGTTATTTCTAATCAGAAACGAAAGCATCACCAAAGAATCAGATGCTATCACCATTTGTAATGCTGGTCCAGAAGAAATGAAAAATTTCTTGGATGATCCGGCTTTCATTGCATTCCACCCAGACCCCATACCCTTTGGTTTTGATGCCAAAGGTGAAATGATCAATTTTCCGGCAAGTGACGGCAAAAATGCAAATGGGTATATGCTTCGGGCAACAGCACCTTCCAACAAGTGGCTGTTTGTGTTTCAGGAATGGTGGGGCCTGAATGACAACATAAAAGCCGAAGCTGAAAAATTCTATGATGACCTAGGTGGAAAAGTAAATGTATTGGCTTTGGATATGTATGACGGAGGCGTGGCCTCAACAGCACAAGAAGCCATGGGTCTCATGCGGGGCACAGATGAAGCCAGACTTACCACGATAGTCAAGGCTGCACAAACCTATGCCGGTGAATCTGCTCAAATTGCCAATGTAGGTTGGTGTTTTGGTGGGGCATGGTCACTTAAATCTGCATTGCTTTTAGGAAAGCAAAATATCGGAACAATCATCTATTATGGTATGCCTGTCAGGGATGTTGAGCAGTTGAAGCATCTGTCCGCGGATGTACTGGGGATATTTGCTACTGAACAGAACATTTCTAAGGCAGTTATCGAAGAATTTGCAGCAGCAATGGAGCAGGCTGGTAAGCAGCTTGATTACAAAATCTATGATGCAGTACATGGC
>DAIPZN010000045.1:0-33255 GCA_036782195.1 Cyclobacteriaceae bacterium
GAACTAGGCTTATCATTGTTGGCAAAAAAAAATCATTTGACAAAATTTCAATGTATAGTTTATTCTTTTAACTTTAGTTTTGGCTAGATCATCACCCATGTCAAAAATCCTCCCGGCAATCCTATTGCTATGCATTTTTTCTGTATTCCGAAATGCTTATGCTGAGCCTAGGCATTATACCACCGTCACCAAGTCCCAAAAAATAACACTCCATCCAGATTATACAGTTAGCTATATCAACCATTTTGTTTTTGATATTATTGATGGCAGAGGGTTGATACACGCAAACAGGAGTATCCCCATTGACCACATCAATGAACTGCTAAGTTTTGAAGCAACAGTTACCCATATGGTCACCGGAAAAGTGATCAAGCGCTACAGGCCGAAGGACTTGATGGACAAATATTACGGGTCAAGTAGTTCAATTTACTCCGGTCAATACCTCAAACAATTGATCTTAGATATTAAGGAATTTCCGGTAAGAGTGGAAATCATAGAAGAAAGGCTTTCTAAGTCAAATTTTTTTTAAGCAGTTGGAACCCCCAATCTTATTATCATCAGAAAATCAGAAGTGCTGCCCTAGAAGTCACCTATCCAGAAGTGATGGGTTTGAGGTATAAACTGGTAAACTTAGATCAAGAGCCATTGAGCAGTCAGCAAGGGCAGTTCAAGACACTGAAATGGGAGTTGAAAAATTTAGAACCTTTTGATGAAAATAGTGCTGACAGTCTCCCTAGTGTAATATTAGCCCCAGTAAATTTTGCCTTGGAAGGCAAAGTTGCAAAAATGGATTCCTGGGAAGGGTTGGGAGACTTCATTCTTCAGCTCAACAAGAATAAAGAACATTTACCTGAAAATTTTGCCCAGAAAGTAAGGGCAATGACCAAAGATGTAGAAGATCCCTTCAGCAAAATGGAAATCTTGTACAAGTACCTTCAAAAGAACTACAGATATGTTGCGATTTTCTATGGTATAGGTGGCTGGGAACCTTTACAAGCTGAGGAGGTGGTTAAGAACCAATATGGAGAGTGTAAGGCGCTTTCCATTCTGATGAAAGCAATGCTAAAAGAAGTTGGAATTGAAGCCCAGTATAGCCTTGTATATGCAGGTAAGGATTATAAACCTCTAGATCCGGAATTTCCCATGAATGCCTTTAACCATGCATTTTTGAGGGTTCCAATTCAAGATGAGGTCTATTGGTTAGAATGTACTAGTACCATATTACCTCCCGGCTTTTCAGGCTCATTTACCATGGATAGGCCCACACTTGTAATAGATGAAAAGGGAAGCTATTTGGACAAAACTCCGGATTTTCGAGATTTTAAATTCAATAAGACCTCGCATACGTATCAACTTCAGGTTAATCCAAACGGAAATGCAATGTTATCCGGAAATCTGGAAGTATCTGGATTTCAAGCAATTGACATACTTATGCTTCAACAATTAGGGAATGCTGACAACAGGCAGACCTACTTGAACAAAAATATTGGAGGTTCCGGTGTCAATATTGAAAATTTTGACATACTCCTTTCGACAGAAAGAGAAGTTCCTATTGCTACTATTCGATATACAGGGGAAGTCCAACGCCTTACCCAGCAAACTGCAAAGAGGATTATCATTCCTACACATTGGAAAAAACTGGAATCCGAACATCTCCCTAATGACGTCCTATATCTACAGGAGGAAGTTAGCTTTCAATTTCCAGAAAAACCCAGGATAGAATCAGGTGTTGAAAACTGGGAAATCACTCAAGATGACTTTAGCTATTCCTTAAATACCGAAGTACTTGATGACACAATTATCATAAAAAAACTACTCCAGATCAGACTTGACAAAAAACTGAGTACCTCTGGCAAGCAGCAGCGCCTCGCCAGCATCAATCAGCTTATTCAAAAAAATATCATCCTCCTAAAAGACATTTAAAATGAAATCCTTCAATAACTTCCTTTTGCTTTTTTTGCTTTTACCTGTGTCAGTCATGGCCCAGCAAATGAAATTTGGCAAATACTCCCAGTATGAACTTAATTTAAAACAGGTTGATTTTGATCCCGAGGCTGTGGGAGTAGTCTTAGAAGAATATAGCTACAACACTTTCCTCAGTGGAATCCAAAATTCTATGATACATAGAAGACTCAAAATCCTGAAAGATGAGGGAAAAGGAAAATCAGATTTTTTCATCAGGTATTATGCTGAAAACGGTATAGAAAATATCACCAAGCTCACGGCACAGTCAGTTACTTATGTGGACGGTGTAGAGACTGTCACTAAACTTTCCAAGGATGATTTTATTGAGGTGAACCTGGGTAATGGGCTAAAAGAAATCCGCATTGCATTCCGCAACGTCCAAAAGGGGACCATACTGGAATACAGCTATACCAAATCCAATAAGAGCATCGCTTTTTTAGACAGTTGGGTATTCCACAATGACTGGCCTACTTTGAAATCTACCTATTCCATTGAACTTCCGAGTTATCTCAACTACCGGTTTTTGGCACAGGGTGAAAAAACGCGAAAGGCAGATTATAAAAAAAATATCGGATCCTATACATGGGAAGTCAAGGATCTTCTTCCTATCAGAGGGGAACCTCTGGTAAACAACTATAGGGACTATTTAGAAAAAATTGACTTTCAGCTAGCCGGTTATTTGTCTCAGACAAGTGGCTTTAAAGACACCTATAGCACGTGGAAAGAGCTGACCAAATTTCTGGTAGAAACTGAGGATTTTATCCACTATCTCCGGCCAAACAATTCTTTGAAGTCAATGCTCAATGCTTATGTAACCAATGAATCAAATCAAATGCAAAAAGCTAAGGCCATATACACTTATGTAAGAGACCAATATATTCACAACGGAGATTATAACTATTTCCCTAGCAAAAACTTAAGGACGCTAATTGAAACCAAACGGGGCAACAGTGCAGATATCAACCTTACCCTGATTGCTTATCTAAAAGCAAATGGATTCAATGCTTACCCACTCATGATCAGCACAAAAGGAAATGGAAGATCAGTACTTGTAGACACACCTTTTTTAGATCAATTTGACCAACTTATCGCCCTTGTCATGATTGAGGATAAAGAGTATTACCTCGATGCCACATCGAACGAATTGCCATTTGGCTACTTGTTACCATATCAGCATGTCTATTATGGATACTTGATGAAAGAAGAAGACAGTGGACTCTTTCCTGTTAAGCTGACACACAAATCCGGTATGGTTCAAATGGGAAATGTCCACATTGAGCAGGGGAATATCCTTACGGAATATACCGTCCGATATTCGGATTATGATGCTGTTCAGCTCAAGCATATGACAGATGTGGCTAAAGCTGACACATTAAAAAAAGATCTGTTTTATATCAAAAATGCGAATATTGAAGATTTGAGCATACAGCAAAAACAAGAACCACGGCTTCAAGTGGATTTAAAATACTTACAAAAAGACCCAATTTCAGATGGAAATCTTATATTCATCCAGCCGCTTACCAATTTAAGGTGGGCTGTGAATCCGCTTGTATCCACATCTAGAACATTCCCTGTAGATCTTTTATATCCATTTACCGATAATTATTCTGCCACCATACAGATACCAGAAGGTTATGAGCTTGATGATTATCCAGAAAAAGTCACTATAAATTTCCCTTCGGGAGAAGCCTATTTCAACTATGAAATAACACCTTTTGAACAATCCGTCAAAATATCCGCGACCTTAAGCTTTAAGAAAAACATAATTTATCCCGATAGCTACTTGGATTTAAAATCATTCATGGAAATTATGATAACCAAACTTCAGGAACCTGTGGTCCTGAAGCGGACTGCACAACCATAATTTTTGAATAAATAGCATCCCAGATTACTTAATTCACTGATTTTGAATTTAATTTGCAGCCCGATTCAATTCGCCACAAATGAGTGAGATCAAAACAGCCAAATACATCCATGGCTACCAAGAAGTAGAGCAGGAAAGACTGAGGGACCAGGCATCTGTGATTGAAAACCCTATTTATGATTTCATAGATTTTGGTTCAGCTCAAACACTCTTGGAAATCGGTAGCGGCGTAGGAGCGCAGACTGAGATTCTTTTGAGAAGGTTTCCACATTTGAGCATTACTGGTATAGAACACGAAGCTAAGCAAATAGAAAAGGCTTGGAAAAACCTTTCAGTTCTTGGGTATTCCGCTCCTAAAGTAAATTTCCTCCAACAAGACGCCACCCAGCTTTCGCTTGACACTCGATATGACGCAGCCTTTGTCTGTTGGGTATTGGAGCATGTGCAAGATCCACTTGCCGTTTTACTTAACACCCGAGTCAACCTTAAACCAGGTGCAAAAATCGTCGTGACTGAGGTTTTCAATGCCACTTTTTTCACCTTTCCTTATAAAAAGGAGCTGATGGATTATTGGGCAATATACAACAGCTATCAAGAAGCAATTGGAGGTGATCCACAAATAGGAGCAAAACTGGGTAGTTTGTTAGAGAAAGCCGGATATCAAAATATTGCGTTAAGATCAGGAGGTTTTCATCTTGACTATCGGGATATTCCTCAAAGAACAAGGGTCTTCAATTATTGGAAAAACCTGATGAGCAGTGGAGCTCCTGCTTTGTTAGAAGAAGGGCTGATAAATCAGGAACAGGTCATCCAGATGCAAGCTGCCATGGATGAATTGAGAGACACCGAAGATTCCATTTTCTATTATAGTTTTATACAGGCTACTGCTTTTGCTTAATTCCATGTCGATACTGAAATACTTAACTCGTCTTCTTTTCAAAATCATCCTCTGGTTTTTTTTATCGACAATAGGAATTACGGTATTGTATAGGTTTATACCAGTTCCTGCCACTCCCTTAATGTTGATAAGGGTCTGGGAGCAAACATGGGATAAAGACCAACAGGTAAGATTGTATAAAGACTGGGTAAGCATGGATAATATTTCCAAGCATGCTTCACAGGCCGTTTATGCTGCCGAAGACCAGAAATTTCTGCAGCACAATGGCTTTGACTGGGAGGCTATGGAAAAGGCTTGGGAAGGAAATAAAAAAGGTAAGAGGATCAAGGGCGCCAGCACCATTTCACAGCAGACAGCCAAGAACGTATTTTTGTGGCCAAATCGAAATATGGTCAGAAAAGCCCTTGAAGCATATTTCACATTTCTGATCGAACTCATTTGGTCGAAAGAAAGAATCATGGAAGTATACCTGAATGTAATTGAAATGGGCAATGGGATATATGGAATAGAAGCTGCTGCCCAAACTTATTTCAATAAACCTGCTGCAAAACTCTCACAAGCAGAATCTGCGCTGATCGCAGCGGTATTACCTAATCCTCGAAGATGGTCCCCTGCCAAGCCTACAGCTTATATAAGAGGTAGGCAAACCTGGATCATGAGACAGATGAACAACCTCGCCCCTTTGGGTTATGGGAAATGATTAAATAAATTTGAGTACTTCATCTAGGTATTCCCTAGTATTGGCCAAGCGCGGAACCTTAATCTGACCACCGAGTTTTCCTCTGGACTTCAACCAATTTTGAAAAGTACCCTCCTTGACATAATTGATCTTTGGTGCCGTCAATGCAATATCCTTATGCCGTTTGGCATCATAATCCGAGTTGATTTCCCTTAAATTTTGATCTAATAATGCGGCAAACAGTGCTTTGTCTTTCGGCTCTATCGTGAATTCAATTACCCACTCATGTGCTCCTTTGCTTTTTGAACCATCAAAATATACTGGAGCAGCAGTAAAATTGGATATAGCAGCTCCTGTTGCATCCGCAGCAAGTTGTATGGCTTTCTCTGCATTTTCTACGATTACCTCTTCCCCAAAGGCATTGATGAAATGTTTTGTCCTTCCTGTTATCTTGATTCTATGCGGGAAGAGGCTTGTAAATTTCACGGTATCACCGATTTTATACCTCCACAAACCTGCATTGGTGGAAATCACTATCGCATAATTTTTGCCTAGTACAACATCTTTCAGTTCTATTGCAGCAGGCTTGGGATTGTCCAGTTCTTCCATTGGGATAAATTCATAAAATATCCCATAATCCAACATGAGGAGGAGTTCATCAGAATCCTTTTGATCTTGAATGCCAAAAAAACCTTCAGAGGCATTATAAGTCTCTACATACCTCATTTTATCTGAAGGGATAAGTTCTCGAAACAATTTGCGGTAAGGTCCAAAAGCTACAGCCCCGTGAAAAAACACTTCTAGATTCGGCCATACTTCAAGGATATGCTTGGCATTTTTTAGTTCAAGAATCCTTTGCAGCAATACGATGGTCCAGGTAGGGACACCTGATATACTGGTGACATTTTCATCCATTACCTCCCTTGCCATACGCTCAATTTTTGCTTCCCATTCCTCCATTAATGCCACCTCCAGGCTAGGTGTCCTAGCAAATTGAGCCCAAAGAGGGAGATTTTCCATGATGACTGCAGAGATATCCCCCACTTGGATTTCACTCTCTGGATCAAGAGGGTTTGAACCAAGGCTACCACCAATGCTAAGTCCCTTACCTGTAAAAAGCTTGCTGTCGGGGTAATTATTTACATACATGGAAAGCATGTCCTTACCTCCTTTGAAATGACAATCTTCCAAAGATTCCTGTGAAACAGGGATGAACTTGCTTCTGCTGGCCGTAGTTCCGGAAGATTTTGAAAACCACTGGATATCCGACGGCCATACCACGTTTTGTTGCCCCTTCAGTGTCTGCTCAAAGTAGGGACGCATTTCCTCATAGTCATGAATAGGGACGATGCGCTTGTAATCTTGATAGGTTTTAATTTCAGAAAAGGAGTATTTGAGACCAAAATCAGTTTTTTTGGCCTCATCAATGAGCTCTTTAAATACCTGCTGCTGTGCCTGTATGGGATGAGCTTTAAAATGTTCAATCTGCCCAATTCTGCTTTTTAGAATCCAGGTCACAAAGCTATTGATCACTTCCATTAATTGAATACTTTGCGTTTAAGCTCAAAATTCTGCCCAAGATATACTCGCCTTACCTGTTCGTCTGCAGCAAGTTCCTCAGCTGTTCCCGCTTTTAAAAGCTTACCTTCAAACATGAGGTAAGCTCTGTCAGTGATGGAAAGTGTTTCATTGACATTATGATCAGTAATGAGAATGCCAATATTTTTAAGTTTAAGCTTAGCTACGATTGATTGAATTTCTTCCACTGCAATTGGATCAACACCTGCGAATGGTTCATCGAGCAAGACAAATTTAGGGTCAACTGCAAGTGCTCTTGCTATTTCTGTTCTTCTTCTTTCTCCACCTGAAAGCACCATACCTAAATTCTTCCGCACATGCGTAAGGCTAAATTCTTCCAAAAGTTTTTCTACGATCTCTTTACGCTCTGCCTTGTTTTTATTGGTCATTTCCAAAACCGCCATGATGTTCTCTTCAACAGATAATTTCCTAAAAACAGACGCTTCTTGAGCTAAATAGCCAATTCCGAGCTGGGCTCTTTTATACATTGGCAGTCCGGTGATTTCATTTGATTCTAAAAAGATTTTCCCCTCATTGGGCTGGATCAAACCAACGATCATATAAAAAGAAGTCGTTTTTCCTGCACCGTTGGGCCCAAGAAGACCTACAATTTCTCCTTGCTCGACTTCCACGGAGATATTATTGACCACTTTTCGGCCTTTGTATATTTTGACCAGATTTTGGGCGATAAGTTTCATATCAATCAAATTTAATGTCTTTCACGTAAAGTTGAAGACAACTTGTGTTTCTAAAAGTATTCTCTCGGATTTCAAATGACAGATCGAATCTCATTTTTCGATTGAGCATTTTGTAAATGAATTCATCCTCATATTTTTCCCGATCAGCCATGCCAAATGCTATACAAACAGGTTTGGTTTCCTGTCCATCCTGCACTAAGTTGAAGCGAAGATGCTTGTCCTTTAATATGCGGACGTTTTCTGCATAAACCTGACTGACGCAGAAAATAGGTTCAGGGTTGCCCGGCCCAAAAGGAGCCATCTGCTTCAGGATATTGTAAAATCTATAGTTGATTTGGTCCAAAAGAATCTCATCATCAATTTCCAGTACCGGTCTTAGATGGATATCATTGATCTTAGAACTTACGACTGTCTCAAATTTTTCCTGAAAAGCTGCAACATTTTCTACAGACAAAGTCAGACCTGCTGCATATTTGTGTCCTCCGAACTGTTCAAGCAAGTCACTGCATTCGCTTATAGCCTCATATATATCAAAATCAAAAACTGATCTCGCACTTCCGGTTGCTTTGTTGTTGGATTCTGTAAGAATTATGGTCGGTCTGTAGAACTTTTCAATACATCTTGATGCCACAATACCAATTACTCCTTTATGCCAATCCTGCTTGAAAAGCACTGTGGATTTCATTTGTTTTATGGCATCCCTTTCCTGGATCATGCTGAGGGCTTCTTTGGTGATGTTTTCATCAAAATTTTTCCTAGCCGCATTGACTGTATCCACCAACTCGGCCCTATCCAGCGCATCAGTAAGATCTTTGGAGATAAGGAGTTCTACTGAAGCCTTAGCATGTTCCAGCCTACCGGAAGCATTGATACGTGGTCCGATTTTAAATACTATATCTGAGATTTCTATTTCTTTTTCGATCCTACTTCTAAGCATGAGAGCCTTGATGCCAGGACGGGGGTTATTGTTGATTCGCTCTATACCATAGTAAGCTAGAATTCTATTCTCACCTGTAATCGGAACTATATCTGCAGCAATGCTTATAGCTAAAAGATCAAGGTAACCCATTACTTTGGTAGCATCAGTATTGGTATAAATACTAAAAGCCTGGAGCAATTTAAACCCAACTCCGCATCCACTCAATTCCTTATATGGGTACAAACAATCAATCCGTTTAGGATCTAAAATTGCAACTGCTTCTGGAAGTGTTATACCTGGGGTATGGTGATCACAAATAATAAATTCCACTCCTAGTGCTTTGGCTAGTGCAACTTTATCAATGGCTTTTATTCCACAATCCAGTGAAATCACTAGTTTGAAATTATTTTCTGCCGCATAGCGCACACCCTTTTCAGATATGCCATAGCCTTCTTTATAACGATCGGGTATATAAAATTCAACATGGGGATAAAATTGGATCAAAAAACCATATACCATAGCCACAGAGGTGGTACCATCCACATCATAATCCCCATAAACTAGTATTTTCTCGTTTCTTTCAATGGCAAGAACAAGACGCTGCACAGCTTCATGCATATCCTTCATCAAAAATGGATCATGCAGCTTATCTAAATCTGGTCGGAAATATTCTTTGGCTTTGGAAAAAGAATCAATGCCCCTGTTGACCAGCATATTGGCCAAGGTAGGATTGACATTGATCTCAGTACCGAGAGTCTTGACCACCTGTTCAGGCGCCTTGTCCCTAATCCTCCATTTATATTCCATCTGGCTAAATTACTAAAGACTAGAGCTTATTCAGAACTTTCCCATTCAAATATTTTGAAATGAGATCAAGACATAAAAAAACCCGGAACCGAACAGCACCGGGTTAATTGAGCAAGTCTTACCATCAGCTATTGACAGCCACCAATTTGACTTCCATTTCTACGTCATCATAGATCAATTTATCCGCAAGGTTTTCAAAGTAATTCCCAGATCTGTATTTAATATCAAATTTGGTCCTGTCAAATACAATGTTGGCAGTTGTAATTACTTTGTTGCCGCTTTTTAGGGCTTTGGCAGGAAATGTAATGGCATGGGAAATTCCTTTTATAGTGAGATTACCAGTGATTTGGTAATCCGTACCATTGCTTGTTTTGGCATCAGTAATTTTAAAGGAAGCCTTTTTGAATTTGTCTACAGAAAAAAAGTCATCGGACTTCAAGTGGTCTGTCAACCTTTTGTTGGAGCCTTCATCCTTGATATCCTCAACCACTATGGTGGTCATATCGATTTCAAATGACCCGCCCAAAATTCTGTCATTTTGGTAATCAAGCGTTGCATCTGACAGTTGGATTTTGCCAAAATGCTCTCCTGTAACTTTTTTGGCCTTCCAAGACAATGTACTTTCTGTCTTACTAACAGTAATTGGAGCTGGTGCATGAAATCCCGAGGATATCAGCATAGTTACTAATAATAGGGAGGATAAAACTTTCATATAATACATGGGGTTGTGAATGGTTTTGATATCGCTTAGACAAAAGAAGAACAAGAAGGTTTAATTTAAGTTTCAGGTAAAAGTGGAGAAACACCTCCTGATACAATGAACTTCATCACGTCAGTACTTTTGACATCGTGCAAGATCCTAACATTGCTTTTTGGAACAAGGTAAAGGTTACCCGAAAAATTATAACTATGGGGAAAATAAATGGCTACAAGCGCCTCTTCTCCTATTTGGACAAGGTTGTCCTGGGTAATAAACCCCAATCTGGACATTCCTTCTGATAGACGAACCAATACAGGAATATTGAATTTCTTTTTGTCCCCAACAAAAGCAGACATGAGATCTTTTATGCTCGTATAGAGAATATTTATGAATGGTACCCTGATCACCCATTTTTCAAAAACATCGAACAAGGGACGGGTAAGGAACATACTAGCCAAATAGCCAATGAAGGTAATAAAGGTAATCATGGCCACTATCCCCAGGCCTGGTATGGGAATTGGAATAAGCCCATCTAAAAATTGAATGGTCAGCACAACCACGTAGGCTGTCAATGCGATAGGCACAACAAATAACAGTCCTCTGAAGAAGTAGGTTAAAATTCTTTTATAGGTGAAAGCCATAGCTAATCTAAAGGTGTGATTTATAAAGCGTGATATAACAGAACCAAAAATAATGAAGTAGGTACAAAATAAAAAAAGGCTTCAGTTTGAATACTGAAGCCTCTTTAAACCAGATTTTGAGGATTATAGGTCGATACCCATAAAAGACATAAAGGCGATACCCATCAAGCCGGTAAGCAACATGGTAATACCCAATCCTTTTAATCCGTTTGGAACATTTGAATATTTAAGTCTCTCTCTGATAGCAGCCAAAGCAACTATCGCAAGGAAGAAGCCTGTACCGGAGCCAAAGCCATAAACTGCCGCTTCAGCTAAAGTATAATCACGTTGTGCCATAAAAAGTGATCCTCCAAGGATTGCACAGTTTACCGCGATCAAAGGAAGGAAGATACCCAAAGCACCATACAATGCTGGAGCAAATTTTTCCACAACCATTTCCACCAATTGCACCATTGCAGCAATGATGGCAATGAACATGATAAACCTTAAGAAGGTAAGGTCAATAGTTGCAAAACTTTCGCCTGCCCAAGCCAATCCACCTTCTTTAAGAATAAATTCATTCAAAAGCCAGTTGGCTGGCACTGTTACGGTCAAGACGAAGATTACTGCTGCACCAAGACCAACAGCTGTGCTAACTTTTTTGGAAACTGCAAGAAAAGAGCACATTCCCAAAAAGTAAGCAAAAACCATGTTATCGATAAAGATCGATCTTATTCCTAAACTAAATAATTCCATTTCTTCGTCAATTTTTAATGTTCAACATAACCGGTTTTGGTGCGTTGTGCCCAAATAATCAAGCCCAAGATGATGAAGGCACCAACCGGTGAAACCATCAATCCGTTGGTGGCAAGATTAAAATCTTCGCCGAAAAGACCTGAAATGGTTTCATAGATCGGAATACCGAAAACAGAACCGGAGCCGAGTAATTCCCTAAAGAAAGCTACTGCTAGGATAATCCAAGAATAACCTAAGGCACTACCAAAACCATCCAAAATGGAATCATAAGGTTTGTTACCCAAAGCAAATGCTTCAAGACGACCCATTACGATACAGTTGGTAATGATAAGACCTACGAAAACTGACAATTCTTTATACATATCAAAGGCAAAAGCCTTCAAGAATTCATTAACTAGTGTCACCAATGTGGCAACGACAGCTAGCTGTACGATAATCCTAACCCTTCCAGGAATGGTGTTTCTCATCAGGGAAATGGTCAGGTTGGACATCACGATTACAAATATTACCGAAATGGCCATTACCAACGTCGGCTGCATCTGGGTCGTCACGGCCAAAGCAGAACAGATTCCCAATACCTGAATGGTGATAGGGTTATTGTCTATTAGTGGATCTGAAATCAGCTTTTTCCTTCTTTTGGAAAAAAGCTCTTCAGCCGGTTTTTTTACTTCTGTAACTTGTGCGGTTTCAGTACTCATTATATTACAGTTGAATGTTCAAAATCAATTTAAGCTAGCAAGATCAGAGGACTTGGAAGCACGCTGCTTTTCGATAAAGGCATTGTAATGGCTAAGGTAATTCTTCAACATGATGTTGACACCATTTGCCGTAATTGTTGCACCAGAAAGTCCGTCAACTTTGTGCAGGTCATCATCATAATCCCTTCCTTCCCCTTTTTGCATCACTACGGATTGAAGATTGCCGGCTTCATCAAAAATCTGTTTGCCTTGATAACGCTGCTGAACAGAGTTTTGTGTAATCCTTGCTCCAAGTCCCGGAGTTTCTCCAAGGTGGGCAAAAGTAACGCCTTCAATGGTGTTGAAATCTGTCTGAAGGGCTAAATATCCCCATATTTCATCCCAAAGACCTGCGCCGTATACGGGAAGAATATAAGATTCTACATCATCAGGATTTCCATCTGCATGGTAAATGAAGACAGGATATAATCTTTTTTCAGGAGCCAGTTTATAGTTTTTTCCAACATTCACTTTCTCCGCCACAATAGGATTACCATCCGCATCTTGCGTAATCTCATTTCCTTCGATATCCACCACTTTTGAAGAAATCCGTGTCAAATAGAAATTCTGAACTTCTTCTGGTTTCATACCCCTAATCTCAGAAGGGTCTAGCACCGCACCTAAAATCTGCTTTTGAGTATCCAATTCCTGTGCACGCTGCTGTATAGGTCCTAGAACTTGTGAAGTTCCAGACAAAAGCAATCCCAACACCACAGTCAGGATAACAGAAAAGGTAATGATATATGTATTAGACTGTTGCACGTTGTAACCTCCTATTCTTATTTGCTTTTACTACATAATAATCAATCAATGGCGCAAAGACATTCATGAATAACACTGCCAACATGATGCCTTCAGGATAGGCTGGATTAGTGACACGGATGATCACAGTAAGCATACCTATCAGCAGACCATATATCCATTTACCTGTCTCGGTTTGAGAAGCAGATACAGGATCGGTAGCCATAAACACAATACCGAATGCCAAACCACCGATAACCCAATGGTATGCAGGATCCATGGCCATATATTCATTGACAGCAAACATATTCATTATAAGCCCCATTAAATACGCTCCTGCGAAAGAACTTAATATGATTTTATAACTTGCTACACCTGTTGCCAACAATATTACAGCTCCAATTAAAGCCATCAATGTTGATGTTTCACCTATTGAGCCTGGAATCCAACCGATAAACATGTTCCAGAAGCTAAACAGATTTTCTCCCAAAGCAGTATTGTGGCCTGCCAATGCCTGACTTACAGGCTCACCTTCAATACCTGCGGTATAAGCAACGGAAAGCGCTGTTGCTCCTGAAAAACCATCAACAGGAGCCTTATCTCCAAGATAAGTCCATACCTGATCCCCAGAAATTTGTGCCGGGTATGCAAAGTACAAAAATGCCCTAGCAGTCATGGCCACATTCAGGATGTTCATACCGGTACCTCCAAATACTTCTTTAGCAATCACTACAGCAAAAACAGTAGCTAAAGCAACTTGCCATAAAGGAAGGGTTGCGGGTACAATTAGGGGAATCAACATTCCCGTCACCAAAAAACCCTCATTTATCGGATGTTTTCGGACCACTGCAAAACCAGCCTCTACCAAACCACCCGCCGCGTAAGCTACAATAACCAAAGGCAGCACCAACTGAACACCGATCCATAATTTCGGACCAAAGTCTTCCCACAAACCGGCTGTCTGACCTGTAGCCAGAAAATGTTGGTGACCGGTATTATAAATACCGAAAAGAAGACAAGGTATCATGGCTACTACAACAGTAATCATCATACGCTTAAGATCTATGGCGTCTTTTACCTGTGCTCCTTTTATACTGTTGGTATGATTAGGAGAAAACAAAAACGTCTCCCCTGCTTCATACAGATAGTATAAGTTCTCAAACTTTCCACCTTTTTGGAAAAGTGGTTTCTGTTTATCCAACAGATCTCTTAGAAACTTCATATAATTAACTGTATTGAATTAAGTCTAGTCCTTTTCTCAAAATTTCCTGCACTGGATGTTTGGAAACATCAACGAATTCGCAGAGGGCAAGGTCTTCTTCAACAACCTCATAAATACCCAGCTCTTCCATCTCGTCGAAATCCTCTGCCATAATTGCCTTAAGCAAATATACTGGAAGGATATCCATAGGAGTTACCCCTTCAAAAACTCCTGTTTGCACAAAAGCACGCTCCTCACCACGAACATTGGTATCCAATACATATTCTTTCTTTGGAGAAAGGAAAGAAAGAAGACCCAATGCCCTGTGATAGCTCAACTTCTGAGTAGTCGGCTTCATCCAGCCAAGGAATTCATAATAATTTCCTTCAGGAAGGATGGTAATCTGATTATGGTAGAAACCTAAATAGCCATCTCTATTTATTTTTTCACCGGTGAGCACATTACCTGAGACCACACGGATATTATCTTGTTTGGTATTGCCATGGACTAAAGTATCCACACATGCTCCCATGTAAGTTTTGGTGTAAGCTGCGACTTTTGCTTCAGAGCCTGTTACAGCCACTACTTTGGATGCATCATAACGACCTTCCAAAAACAATTTACCAATTTGAACCACTCCATATGGACTAATGGTCCACACTAGATCTCCTTTATTGATTGGGTCAAGATGATGGATCTGTACGCCTACGTTGCCAGCAGGGTGCGGACCTGAAAATTTGTTGACTTGAACTCCCTGTACTCCTGAAAAGATAGGTGCTACCTCACCATCATCGTTAAGGTTTAAATGGACCAATCCAGGAGTAAGCTTCCTAAGGACATCCAAACCTGCCTGAAGGTATTTTTCTTCACCTTTTAGCGAAAAAGCATAATCAGGAGCCAAAGGATGTGTATCAAAACCAGAAATGAAAATAGCTTTAGGGGTTTCGTCCGGGTTGGCAACAATTCCAAAAGGTCTTTGTATGATATGAGGCCATACTCCACTTTTTGTCAATTGTTCTACAACTTTTTCCCTAGAGACAGACTTGATAGCTGTTTGTGAAAATACTTCAAACTCTTCAAAGCTGATTTTGCTGTCAGCGAGAATTTTGATTTCCAATAATTTTCTTTTCTCCCCTCTTTTGATTTCAACAATTTCACCTGAAACCGGTGCCACATATTGCACTTTTTCCATGGCTTTGTCGAATAAAATCGGAGTCCCGGCTTTTACTGTATCACCTTCACTTACAAGTACTTTTGGTCTTTGTAAGCCAATAAAATCAGCAGGTTTTACGGCATAAGTTTTAGCCGGCTGGAAATCCACAAGCTGCTTTTCGGCTTTTCCTACGAGCTTTATGTCGAATCCCTTCTTAAGCTTAACTGTTTTTGACATATTGTTTTTGAACTGTATGGTCTTGTTAAAACGCCTCAAATCTAATAAAATAGATCAGTTATAAGAAGATAATATTGGTAATATTTGTCTAGCAGCGCCTTTTTTATAATCTCTTTTGCCTGATTTTTGTTTACTCTTTTTACTCCACTAAAACACCCGCTTCAAGGGAGTTGATATGCCCCATCACTTGTTCCATTAGCCACATCGGGGTAGAGGTAGCCCCACATATCCCTACATTATCATGCTTTCTAAACCAAGATGGATCTATTTCTGTCTCGTTTTCAATAAAATAACTTCTAGGGTTTTCTGCCTGACAGACTTGAAACAAAGCTTTTCCATTTGAGCTCTTCTTACCAGAAACAAAAATAATAACATCATTCTCCATAGAAAACCGCTGCAATTGAGGCTCCCTGTTAGAGACCTGCCTGCAAATAGAATCGTTGGCATTAAAGTCTAATTCAGTAAGCTGACCTTTTGCTGCAAGAATGCGTGATTCTATTTTTTCTTTCAACTCGTAAAATCCTTTGGTGCTTTTAGTAGTCTGACTGAACAAAGTCACAGGTCTGTTGAAATCAATTTTCTCCAAATCTTTGTCTTCCATGACCACTATGGCTTTTTCAAGTGTCTGACCGGTAAGTCCAATTACTTCAGCATGGCCTTTTTTGCCATAAATGACAATTTGTCCATCCTCCTTTTCCATTTTGTCAAACGCGGTCTTGACCCTATGCTGCAGTTTTAAAACCACTGGACAAGAAGCATCAATAAGTTCAATATTGTTTTGAATGGCCAGTTTATAGGTTTCTGGTGGCTCACCATGTGCTCTAATCAACACTTTGCAATCCGTAAGTTCCTGAAGCTGATCCCTATCGATAACCACAAGCCCTTTTTCACTCAGTCGCTTTACTTCCATATCATTATGGACAATATCGCCTAAGCAGTAGAGCTGCTCTGCTACTTCCATTTCATCTTCGGCCATTTTGATGGCAAACTCCACCCCAAAACAGTAGCCTGAATTCTTATCGATGGTTACATTCATATGCTTGCGTTTAATTTGCCTATTTTTGATTGGGCTAATTCCACTATCTGGCCAACCTGATCATTAAAATCCATATAACTCGTATCCACCTCCACAGCATCAATCGCTTTCTTTAGCGGGCTTTCCTCTCTGGATGAATCTATTTGATCTCTTTCAGCTAGATTTTGTACGATTTTTTCCAAAGGAATGGTTGACCCTTGCGAAAAAAGTTCTTTTTGTCTCCTTTTTGACCTGATCTCCAAATCAGCAGTCATAAAAACTTTCAACTCTGCCTCTGGAAAAACAACCGTACCTATATCTCTACCATCCATGACCACTCCCTTGCTTTTACCTAGACGCTGTTGCTGGGACACAAGTTCTTGCCTTACAGCTTTCAACTTACTCACCTCACTTACAAAATCTGAAACCCGCATGGTACGAATTTCATTTTCTACATTTTTACCGTTTAAGAAAGTCTCTTGCTGATCCTTTCCTTCGGGTTTTTTAAAAGCTATATCCAATGTCTTTAAAGATTCAGCGACTGCTTGAGGATCAGCCAAATCAGTATGCTGATTCAAAAAATGTAACGTCGCTGCCCTATACATTGCTCCTGAATCAATATAGGTGTATCCAAGCTCTTTTGCCACAGCCTTAGCCGTGGAGCTTTTTCCACAACCCGAAAAACCATCTATGGCAATTACAATTTTACCCATTTATGAAAAGGTTCCAAGGCTTTTTATGCAGGCGCAAATATAGTACATAAAAAATTATCCTGCACAGGGATTCACACTCCGATTAAAAAGGAAAGCCTTATCTTGCACAAAACTCAGGTTATTATCATGAAAAGAATTTTTTCGATTAAAGGGCAGCTAGTAGACATCCGCTCGAAAAAAATCAGTCCCCAACAAATCACAATTCAAGATGGCCTTATCGTCAGCCGAAGGGAAATCCCTTACCAAGATGGCCTTCCCTATATTATTCCCGGATTTATTGACGCACACGTTCATGTGGAGTCTTCCATGTTGGTCCCTTCAGAATTTGCGCGATTAGCAGTAGTCCATGGCACAGTGGCAACTGTTTCAGATCCACATGAAATAGCAAATGTATGTGGCATGGAAGGGATAGAATACATGATCGAAAGTGGCAGTCAGGTTCCTTTTAAATTTTATTTTGGAGCACCTTCCTGTGTTCCAGCTACTCCTTTCGAAACAGCAGGAGGAGAAATAACAGTTCAGGATATTGAGCAGCTGATGCAACGTAAAGAGGTGGTATATCTTGCTGAAATGATGAACTGGCCGGGAACCCTCGCCCGTGATCCAGAAGTAATGGCCAAAATCAATGCCGCAAAACGCGCCGGAAAACCTGTAGATGGCCATGCTCCAGGCTTGAAAGGAGAACAGGCCAAAAATTATGCATCTGCCGGCATCACCACTGATCATGAGTGCTTTACTATGGAAGAAGCCTTGGACAAAATCAAGGCTGGCATGAAAATCATCATTAGAGAAGGTAGTGCTGCCAAAAACTTTAATGCTTTATTGGATCTTTTGGATGACTATCCTGATCAAGTCATGTTCTGCTCTGACGATAAGCATCCAGACAATCTGGCTGAAGGCCATATAAACCAGCTTGTCAGCAGGGCAGTTAAATCAGGAAAACCGCTTTTCCACGTATTACAGGCTGCGTGTCTGAATCCGATTTCACATTATGGACTAAATGTAGGTTCTCTCCAATTAGGTGACCCTGCTGATATGGTGTTATTGGAAGATCTAGAAGAATTCAAAGTGCTTGAAACCTATATTGACGGTCATTTGGTAAGTGCATATGGCCTAACGAAGATCGACAGGTTACCAATAGCCATCATCAACAATTTCAAGTCAATGACAAAAACACCGAAGGATTTTCAAATTCCCGCCAAAGGTTCCAAAGTAAGGGTCATTCAAGCTTTAGATGGACAATTGATCACTCCAGAGCTCCAAAATAATATTGTTGTAAAAGATGGATTGGCACTTGCTAATCTTAAAGAAGATATATTAAAAATCACCGTTGTTAACCGGTATGAAAATGCAAAGCCAGCTTTGGCATTTATCCAAAACTTTGGGCTTAAATCTGGTGCAATTGCTTCTTCTGTGGCGCATGATTCCCATAATATCATTGCTGTAGGTGTAGATGATGAAGCTATCTGTAAAGCCGTCAACTTATTGATAGAAGCTAAAGGAGGAATAGCAGCGGTCAATTCAGAAAAGGAAATGCTTTTACCACTTCCTGTAGGAGGAATCATGTCAGATGAAGACGGCTACCAAGTAGCAGAAAAATACACTTCAATTGATCTCATGGCCAAAGAGATGGGGTCCTCACTCCAATCCCCCTTTATGACACTGAGTTTTATGGCACTTTTAGTCATTCCTGATCTAAAATTGAGTGACAAAGGATTGTTTAACGGACAGCAATTTGCTTTTACAGATTTATTTTTAGCTTGATAATCAACCACTAATATAAATCTGACCACTTATATTATTCAGTAAAAAATTTTATGGGAAAGGAATTCATCTATATTAAATCTTACTTTCTAGATGAATGTCTCCTTAATAAGAAGTGAAAAATGCGGACTAGCGAACAAGTTCAGAAGAGACTCATCATTAAAACCTTATCCAGTGGCTTACGGTTATTATCTTAGATTAAAATAAACCCAAATTAACCAATGATGAATTTTGAACAGAATGAGAACCAAGCCATGATTACGCAAATGATCAGGGACTTTGGTGCAAAAGAAATTACTCCATTTCGAAAAACCTGGGATGATGACCAACATTTCCCGTTGGAACTTTTTAAAAAATTAGGAGAGCTTGGATTGATGGGAGTTTTGGTTCCAACTGAATATGGTGGATCTGGATTCGGCTATTTTGAATATGTAACCGCAATCTTAGAACTCTCCAAGCTTGATCCAGGAGTAGGCCTTTCTATGGCAGCCCACAACAGTCTTTGTACCGGCCACATCATGATGTTTGGCAATGAAGCACAAAAAAGAAAGTATTTACCTAAACTGGCCAGTTGTGAATGGCTAGGGGCTTGGGGTCTCACTGAGCCTAATACTGGTTCTGATGCAGGAAACATGAGGACTGTTGCAGTCAAAGAAGGTGACCATTATATCATAAACGGTGCAAAAAACTTTATTACTCATGGTATCTCTGGAGATGTGGCGGTGGTCATTGCACGTACTGGAGAAGTAGGGGATTCACATGGAATGACTGCTTTTGTCATCGAAAAAGGTACTCCTGGCTTTAAGGGTGGTCGAAAAGAAGACAAGCTGGGTATGCGGTCATCTGAAACAGCAGAGCTTATTTTTGAAGATTGCAAGGTTCACGAAAGTCAGGTTTTGGGTGAAGTTGGTGAAGGTTTTATCCAGTCGATGAAGATTTTGGACGGAGGTAGGATTTCTATTGCAGCACTTTCATTAGGTATTGCTGAAGGGGCATTAGAAGCATCAATTCAATATTCAATAGAAAGAGAACAGTTTAATAAACCGATCTCAAGCTTTCAAGGAATTTCTTTCAAATTGGCAGATATGGCAACCCAAGTAGAAGCTGCCAAACTTTTGACCTTCAAAGCAGCAGACCTTAAAAACAGAGGCCAAAAAGTGACCTTAGCCGGAGCGCAAGCTAAATACTTTGCGTCAGAAGTTGCTGTAAGCGCAGCCAATGAGGCTGTTCAGATCTTTGGTGGTTATGGATTTACCAAGGATTATCCTGTTGAAAAATATTACCGAGATGCCAAACTATGTACAATAGGAGAAGGCACCTCGGAAATTCAAAAGCTTGTCATTTCGAGGGAAGTTCTAAGATGAGCATATCAGTAGCTTTTTTTCAACTAAGGCAGATTGCCTCATCATTTGCGATCAAAAAAAACATGCTATAATGAAAATGGCTGCCCTGATGTGGTGCAGCCATTTTTCTATAATAGTGTTTGTGTTTTCTTTGTTCAGACCATTCCTCCTGCACCTAACAGCAGGTAAATTCCTGCGGCAAGGGCTGCACCGAGAATGGGTCCCAAAATCGGCACCCAACTGTATCCCCAATCACTCCCTCCCTTACCTTTGATTGGCAAAAACTGATGCATCAACCTCGGCCCAAGATCCCGGGCGGGATTGATAGCATATCCTGTAGTCCCACCTAGTGCCAATCCTATTACCCACACCAAGAAGGCTACAGGGAGTGCCCCTAAAGAACCTAAACCAATAGGCGTCCCACTCCCATCATTGATCATGGGTTCAGTCGAATATAAAATCACGATGATAAGAACTGAAGTACCGATAATTTCAGAAAAAAGATTAGATGGTAAATTCCTGATGGCTGGGACTGTTCCAAAAGGAGCAAATTTCAATGCTTTGTCTTCCGTGATATCAAAGTGATCCTTGTAAACTAACCAGGCAATGGTAGAACCAAACATGGCTCCTAAGACTTGGGCAAGTACATATTTTGGAACAAGCACCCATTCGAAATCACCTGTTATAGCCAAGCCTATACTGACAGCTGGGTTGAGGTGGGCTCCACTATAAGGACCAGCTACCACCACTCCAATAAAAACACCCAAAGCCCATGCTGTAGTTATGACCATCCAGCCACTGTCAAAGCCTTTTGTTCCTTTGAGTACAACATTGGCCACAACGCCAGACCCCATCGCAATCAGCAAAGAAGTCCCTACAAATTCTGCTACAAAAACATCCATTATTCCACCCAGTTTTTAGAACGTTCTACAGCTTTATGCCAATAATGCAATAAGCTATTAACCTCACTTTGAGCCATTTTAGGTTCAAAGTCTTTGTCAGATTGCCAAAGTTTTTGGAGCGCATCCACATCTTTCCAGTATCCCACTGCGAGACCAGCCAAAAATGCAGCTCCTATCGCCGTGGTCTCTATGATTTGGGGGCGTCTAATGGCTGCTTGGATGATATCAGACTGGAACTGCATAAGGAAATTATTTGCGGTGGCACCTCCATCTACCCTCAGTTCCTTGACTGGCTCTCCGCTGTCCTTTTCCATAGCTACAAGTACATCCCTTACTTGATAGGCGATTGACTCTAATGCTGCCCGAGTCAAGTGTGCTTTTGAGGTACCTCTGGTTATGCCAAAAAAAGAACCTCTTGCATTTTGATCCCAATGTGGCGCTCCAAGCCCTGACAAAGCTGGAACAAAATATACTCCATCGTTGTCTGAAAGGCTTTCTGCCAAGGCTTCACTTTCATTGGCATGAGCTAAAATCCCCATCCCATCCCTTAGCCACTGAATAGCTGCGCCTGCAATAAAAACCGAGCCTTCCAATGCGTAGCTTACTTTACCATTGATTTCCCAAGCCACGGTGGTTAACATCTGATTAGAAGATGCCACAGGCTGATCACCTGTTTGCATCATCAAAAAACATCCGGTTCCATAGGTGGTTTTGGCCATTCCGGGTTCTAGGCACAGTTGTCCGAACAAAGCTGCCTGTTGGTCCCCTGCTATCCCTGCAATAGGGATCTTGACCGACAAGATGTCACCTGCTGTGTGGCAGTATAAAGCACTACTGGCCTTTACTTGAGGCAGTAAGCTTTCAGGTATTTCAAAAAGTTCCAGCAATTCCTGATCCCATTGTTTTTGGTGGATGTCAAATAACATCGTCCTGCTTGCATTGCTGATGTCAGTAATGTGATGCTGCCCTGCTGTAAGTTTCCACACCAGCCAAGTATCCACGGTACCAAAAGCAAGCTCACCTTTTTCTGCTTTTGTCCTGGCGCCATCTACATGATCCAGTATCCATTTGATTTTAGTCGCTGAAAAATAGGCGTCTATGACCAAGCCTGTTTTTTTTGCAATCATTTCAGCTTTTCCTGATGATTTCAACTCGTTGCAAAAAGCGGCTGTTCTGCGGTCTTGCCATACGATGGCATTGTGAATAGGCTTACCAGTCTTTCTATCCCATACAATTGTAGTTTCCCTTTGGTTGGTAATCCCAATAGCTGCTATTTGATCAGCACGGATTCCTTCATTGGACAAAGCCTCAATCATCACAGAAGATTGAGAGGACCAAATTTCCATGGGATCATGTTCTACCCAGCCTGATTTTGGAAAATGTTGACGAAAATCTTTCTGGGCAACTGAAATGACTTGACCCTGATGATCAAATACGATTGCCCTTGAACTAGTAGTCCCTTGATCAAGAGCCAGAATGTATTGTTGCATTGGTTATTGGGTTTAAAAGATATTTATGGGCAATTTGATTAAATTCCTCAATTTCTGATGTAATCCAATCTGCTTCTTTTCCAAACTCTTTCGCCATTATGGCTGCAACTCGGGGAGCCACTTCAAGAGCAGCCATTGCATCACACATCAAAAGCCTTATTCGGCGGGAAAGCACATCCTCCAACTTCATGGCCATCTCCATTCTGACAGCCCAAACTACCATTGCCTCTGTATAGGGATGATTGGGATGGAGTTGATTGCCCAAAGCAGGATTTTCTTGAATTAATTGCATAATATCTTGAACTTCTGTGCCATAGGCTCGATAAATGCCATCAATAGGCGTTTCCGTCGCCCCATGAATTTTAATCTTTGCGGATTTACTAGGTGGCAATGGCTCTCCTGTAACTGCATTATAATGTTTGACCGTATCTTCACCCATTTTCCTAAATGTGGTCCATTTCCCTCCAGTAATTGTCACCAACTTGCTTTCAGACACAATCACCTTATGGCTACGGGATATCTCTTTTGTCTTAGACCCTTCTTCTTTTGGCGCAGCCAAAGGCCTCAAACCTGCAAAGACTGAAAGCACATCTTTTCTGGTGGGGGATTTGGAAAGATATTTCCCCGCTGTCTCCAACACAAAATCTATTTCCTGCTGAAGTGCCTCTGGCTCAAGTTTAGGTTTTTTCCTTATCGTATCTGTAGTGCCTACCAACAGGTGGTTTTGCCAAGGAACAGCAAACAATACCCTCCCGTCAGAGGTTTTGGGAATCATCAGGGCATCCTCTCCACCTAAAAATGACTTATCAAAAACAAGATGTATCCCCTGACTGGGCTGAATACTTTTAGGGGCTTTTGGCTGATCCATTTGGAGGATTTTATCTGCAAAGACGCCTGTTGCATTGACTACCATTTTTGCTTTTATGTCCAGCTTATTTTTTCCTATGAGGTCAGAGGCAAAAACTCCATCGATCTTACCTTTTTTGTCTTTAGATAACCCTTTTACCTTGGTGTAATTTAGAACTGTAGCACCCAAGTCCGTACAAGTTCTTGCCAGGGCAATAACCATTCTGGCATCATCAAATTGACCGTCCTGATAAACAACACCTCCTTTTAACCCGCTGTTTTTGAGTCCTGGAATTCTCCTAACGGTTTCTTCTTTATTGATAAATCTGGATTTCCCTAAACGCAAGCTACCTGCCATCCAATCATATAACTTTAAGCCTGTGCTGTATTTGAGCTGATCAAAAAAAGAGTAAATAGGGATAACAAAGGTTTGGTTGAGGGTAAGGTGAGGTGCATTTTCCAGCAACCTGCCTCTTTCTTTCAAAGCCTCCAGCACCAAAAAAACATCCCCTTGTGCAAGATATCTTACACCTCCATGTAAAAGTTTTGTGCTTCGGCTTGAGGTTCCTTTGGCAAAATCAGATTTATCCAATAATACTACCGATAAACCTCTGGAGAGTGCATCTATGGCTACACCAAATCCAGAAGCACCACCGCCAATTATTGCCAAATCATAAACTGTATTTTTTTCTTTAATTAACCTAGAAAGGTTTTCGGTTCTATTCATGGCAAAAAATTTGAATAACCAATTTAACAGAAAAAAGAAGTAATCAAAAGCCGTTGATCTTTTGCATATTTCAAATAGGAAAGGAATAATCCCTATGGATCAAATATTGTTAAAAATAGATGATCTATAAATTTTGATGAAGAGGGATCTGTCAATAATTCTTGTACATTTTTCTCTCAACTGATGCACTGCCATCAGCATTCAGCTTTGCCTCAAAAATGAAATCATATTCTATATCCTGAAGTTCAGGAAATTTTTCAGCTGATCCTACGAAGTAATTTGCCAAGTGATGAATGGTGTTGCTGTGGCCTATTACCAAAATATTTCCCTTTCTTTTTTTGATCTCTTTAACTAACTCATCATGATTTTTGGCATCATAAATCTCGATTTCCAGCTTAGACGCTTCAGCCAAAGGTTGGGCTGTAGCTTTTGTCCTGATGGTATTGGTACTGAAAATATGTGAAATTTCTTTATCTGAAAGGATTTGAGCCAGTTTTTTTGACCTTACTGTACCTGCCACACTGAGCATGGGGTCATCGCCTTCAAGAATTTTTTCGGCATGTCTCACCATATATACAGTCTTTGCCTCTTGCTTCGGATTACAAGCAAAAAAAGCTAATATGATGATCAGAAAAGGAAATAGTTTGCTCATGCTTAGCCGCTGAATGTATTGTCTAAATGCTGATCTTTGCCTCTTATTTGTTCAAATTCCAGAAACTGCTCCCAAAAAGGTTCTTCAGGCAACGCAGCCCTTAAATATAACTTTTCTTTTTTGACGGGATGAACAAAAATCAAGTGAAAAGCATGAAGGTTAATGCTTGCATCAAGATTAGGTTTTGAAAATCCGTATTTGACATCACCACGGATTGGACAACCCATGGAGGCAAGTTGCACTCTGATTTGATGTGGTCTTCCAGATACTGGTCTCACTTCAACCAGCCAATGGTCATTGAGTTTGCCAAGGCGCTTGTAGTTAAGTTCGGCCTTTTGTGAACCTGGTACCTCTTTTTCGTATGCCGTTACCACGTTTCGCTGTTCATCTTTCACCAAATAATGGGTTAACTTACCCATTTCCTCCTTGGGCTTACTTTTCACTATAGCCCAATATACTTTATGAATATCCCTTTTACGAAACAGCTCCATCATGCGCTCCAAGGCTTTTGATGTACGGGCAAAAACAACCAGCCCACTTACTGGCCTATCAAGCCTATGCACAGGATGAAGGAAAACTTCTCCTGGCTTCTCATATTTGTAAGCTATATACTCTTTACAATAGTCTATCAGTGTTTTATCACCAGTTTTGTCACCTTGTACCAAGATGCCGGCTGCCTTGTTGACTATCAGCAAGTGGTTGTCTTCATATACGATGGTGAACGGTCTCTTTCTCATATGCTGCTATTTGGCTGATCAGCTTATCTTACATATAAGCCACCCAACCGATCATTTAAAAATTCTTATAACTCAGATGTAAAGTGAAAATCTATATCAGGATAATTGTCCTGAACCATTTGAAGCCATGATTTTGACTCCGCCATAAATACCAATTTACCATCTTTGTCGAAAGCAATATGTCTGTTTTTGGATCTTACAAATTCGTCTAGTTGCTTTTTGTCTTTGGAGGAAATCCAGCAAGCTTTGTAGAGGTTCATCGGTGCAAAATCTACAGATGCATTGTATTCGTTTTTCAACCTGAATTGAATAACTTCAAACTGGAGCTGACCAACTGTGCCAATCACTTTTCTGGAACCCATGTCATAGGTAAACATCTGCGCAACCCCTTCTTCCATCAGCTGTTTAAGTCCCTTTTCAAGTTGCTTTGTTTTCATAGCGTCCTTGTTGATGACTTCTTTAAAAATCTCTGGGGAAAAGCTTGGGATACCTTTGAAGGACATATTTTCTCCATCAGTCAAGGTATCACCTATTTTCAGATTTCCAGTGTCATATAGGCCGACGATATCTCCGGGAAATGCCTCATCTACAATTTCCCTATCTTGTGCCATAAATTGAGTCACATTCGAAAATCTCAGAGGCTTGGGACCTCTTACATGGTTGTAAGGCTTATTCCGCTCAAATTTTCCTGAACAAATTCTCAAAAATGCAATCCTGTTTCTGTGGTTAGGATCCATGTTAGCATGGATTTTAAAAACAAAACCTGAAAATTTGGATTCCTCTGGCAATACTTCTCTTTCTTCTGTATTTCTGCTTTTGGGAGCCGGAGCAATGCGAATGAAAGTATCCAGCATTTCATTTACCCCAAAGTTATTCACAGCTGAGCCAAAGAATACCGGAGCGACTTTCCCTTCCAGATAATCCTGTATGTTAAAATCAGGATATACGCCTTCAATCAACTCTACATCTTCCCTGAGTTGATCAGCATTGTTTTTCCCAATTAGGGTATCTAGTTTCTCATCCTCAACACTTTCAATCACTACCCGGTCGTCGTTCAATTTCCGCTGACTTGGGGTAAAGAGGTTAAGTTTGCGGTCATAGAGGTTGTAAACACCCTTAAAACCTTTTCCCATTCCAATTGGCCATGAAAGCGGTCTTACCTGAATGTTGAGCTTTTCTTCCACCTCATCTAGAAGGTCATAAGGGTCTCTGCCCTCTCTGTCTAGTTTATTGATAAAGCAGATTACGGGGGTTTTCCTCATCCTACAGACTTCCATCAATTTCTCTGTTTGGATTTCAACGCCCTTGACACAGTCAATGACCATGATGACAGAGTCTACTGCAGTCAATGTTCTATAAGTATCTTCGGCAAAGTCCTGGTGCCCTGGTGTATCAAGCAAATTGATCTTAACACCCTGATATTCGAAACCCATCACCGAAGTAGCTACAGAGATACCTCTTTGCTTTTCTATTTCCATCCAATCCGATTTGGTGGCTGTATCAATCTTGTTGGATTTGACCGCACCTGCAGTCTGAATGGCCCCACCAAACAACAACAGCTTTTCTGTCAGGGTTGTTTTTCCTGCATCAGGGTGGGCAATGATGGCAAAAGTCCTTCTTTTCTGTATTTCTTTTTCCAAGCTCATGGAATATCAGCGCTAATTATTTCAGGCTGCAAAGGTACGTTTATTATTCCAAGGTCTATATGTCAGACAATCTAAATCTTGTATATACCAACTTTATACATTTAAAAAATCCTCCCTTTTAAAGCCTGATAGTCCATCTTGTGTCCCATTTAGGACAATTCGGAAAGTGGTGCCTTTATTGATTTCTGACTGTTTTACAAAGATTTTTCCGTTGTGGTAACCTTCTATAATCCTCTTGGCTAAGGTAAGTCCAAGACCCCATCCTCTTTTTCTTGTCGTAAATCCAGGGTTAAACACCTTTTTAAACATCCCCTTTTCCATACCCTTTCCGGAATCTTTTATATCTACATAGACGTATTTTTCACTTTCTTTAATGATATCAATATCTATGACGCCTTGACCTTTCATTGCATCCACTGCATTTTTACAGATATTCTCTATAACCCATTCAAACAGTGGCTTATTGATCATGGCTTCAACATTGTTCTCATAGCCATTGATTTTGATTTCCACCTTTGTTGATACTCTAGGACGCAAGTAAGAAATGGCTTCATCTACGACAAAAAACACATTTTCAGGTTGGATGACAGGTTTGCTGCCTATAGAGCTAAAGCGCTCGGTCACCAATCTGAGCTTGTCAACATCTTTATCCATTTCTTTGATGACCTCTTTATTCTCTTCCCACACTGGAGAATTTTTGAGGTAATCTATCCAAGCCATCAGGGAAGCAATGGGCGTCCCTAGCTGGTGGGCTGTCTCTTTTGTCAATCCCGCCCATACCCTGTTTTGTTCTGCTATTTTGGACTGGTTGAAAATGGCATAGGCCAAAACACCAAATACCAAGATGACAAACAACTGGATGTATGGATAGTATTTTAAAGAGGTGAGCAACTCCGAATTGCGGTAATAGACCAGTGCATCCTCAATAGGTATGGGCTCATAATCCGCTTTCATTTTGACCAGCTCTGTATTGAGCACTTTCAGTTTTTCGTCATCGGAGGCATTCTTGCGAAATTTGATATTCCTGTTTTCAATGGGGTTACCTGCTGCATCTACGATAATTACAGGTATGGAATTGTTTTGCTGTATTATTTCCTGAGTAATGAAAGTCAGGTTTTCTGTATACATGGAAGCATATTCCAATGCATTAGCCAAGAGTTCAATTTGCCTTTTTTCGCGTTCTTTTAATTCTTCGACCAGAAGGTTGGTATAATAAATCGACCCAAAACTTATAATTAATGAACAGATGAAAATCAACCATCTCAAATTGTTCTTGTTTTGGTATAAACTTAATTCTTGTAGCATACAGGTACCTTTGAAGCTAAGGTGGGTTGGGAGGTTTTTGTAATAGTTAACTGCATTTGCCGATAGTTATTATCAATCAGACAAAATAACTTTTTTAGCCACCGTGGCCTTATTTTTGTTTATATCTGGTAAACAATTATAAAAATAAGTATTATGAGCACAAATGATATAGGATTAAAAATCAAAGACAGTAGAGAATTAGTAGAGAAGCTGAACCAACTGCTGGCAAATTATGAAGTTTATTATCAGAATCTCAGGAATTTCCACTGGAACGTTTCCGGACCCAACTTTTTTGAATTACACGCAAAATTTGAAGAGCTTTATAATGCCGCTAATCTCGCGATAGATGAGACAGCGGAGCGGATCCTTACCCTTGGTGCAAGGCCTTTTTCTTCATTTGAAGAATATATCAATAACTCGGATATCAAAGAAGCCAAACTAGTTTCTGATTCCAAAACAATGGTAGAAACAGTACGCGAAAATTTAAATGTGCTTTTGAATTTAGAGAGAAAAGCTTTGGAAGTAGCTGCAGAAAACGGAGATGAAGGTACAGTAGCCCTAATGAGCGAATACATTACTGCAAAAGAAAAAGTTGTCTGGATGCTATCTGCTTACCTTCGATAAGCAAAAAAGGATGCCTAAGCATCCTTTTTTTTATACATTTACATGTCTTTCGGCATGGTATGATGATCTTACCAAAGGTCCAGATTCCACATATTTAAGACCTCTCTTTAATCCTTCTTCTCTGTAATGGGCAAATTGGTCTGGATGAATAAATTCTGCTACTTCTATGTGCAACTTTGTCGGCTGTAAGTACTGACCTAGTGTCAGAATGTCACATCCATGCGCAGCTAAATCATCCATAGCTTTATAAACTTCCTCTGGCTTTTCTCCCAAACCTAGCATAATACCGGTTTTAGTACGCTTGCCATATTCCTTAGTCAGCTTAATCTGTTCTAATGATCTTGAATATTTGGCTTGTGGTCTGACTCTTCGGTAAAGACTTTCCACAGTTTCCATATTGTGGGAAACCACCTCCTGACCTCCACTGATCATCCTATACAAAGCATCCCAGTTTGATTTTACATCTGGAATCAATGTCTCAATTGTAGTTTGAGGAGATAATTTTTTGGTTTCTACTACAGTCTGATACCAAATTTCAGCACCCCGATCCTTAAGCTCATCCCGATTCACTGAAGTAATCACGGCATGCTTGACTTTCATCAGATGGATGGCTTCAGCTACCCTTCTAGGTTCGTCGGTATCGTATTCGGGTGGCCTGCCTGTAGCTACAGCACAAAAAGAACATGATCTTGTGCAGACATTGCCTAGGATCATAAAGGTAGCTGTACCAGCTCCCCAACACTCACCCATATTCGGGCAGTTGCCACTTTCACAGATGGTATGTAGTTTATGTTCGTCGACAAGCTTTCTGACTTGGGCATATTCCCTGCCAATTGGCAATTTCACCCTTAGCCAGTCTGGCTTCTTGGGTTTAGCGGCAGTTTCAGAGATTACAGGTAATTCAATCATGGAAAATTAGATTGGGTACACAAACTTAACAGATGCCTTCGGATATTCAATCCTATTATTTTCTTAAACCATAATAGAAGGTGAAGTATACTGACTGAAACAGCTGCCTGTTGTCAACAGTAGGCATCAAGGGTATTTCTTTGGTAAAACCCTCCAATTGGAATCCTAGTTCCAATGCGGTCACGTTACTTTTGAATACACCGAATTCAAAATTTACCCCAACTTTTGCATTGGCGCCAAAAGCCATGTCTGATTGGCCAATACCTTCAAACAGTCGACCCGGGCCTAAAATACTCAACCTACTTAAGTGAACTGCTGGATCGTATTGCTCCCTTACTGTTTCAATCCTATTGATTGCATATTCAATATAGTAAGGCGCAATTAGTCCCAAACTAGGACCAATTGCACCTAGTACGGAAACTTGTACACCCTGTTGAGGAGCCTTTTTGAAAAGTAGGAGTTCTCTCCCATAATATGGTCTGATGGAATAGAGATAGTTTGTTTTGCCAAAAATAAAGGAATTACCAAGGATGGTATTGTTCCTGACTTCTCTTGGATCCTTAATATTGGCTAAGTCAAGGCCAAAAAACTGGAAATTGGTATCATCAATTCGATAGCCCAATTTCATGGAGAACCCTCCAATTAACCCTCCTGTAGTGTTTTTATTGACTCCAAACATGATTTCGCTATCATATTCGTAATCACCTGCATCTTGTCGCTGCGCAAAAACTGCAGTGGAAAAGAGGAAAAGTAAAAGAAATGGAATTTTTGCCCTCATCATCTTAATCAGTGATGGAATTAACGCTAAATTTACCTAGATGTTTATCTAACACGATTTAAATGTAAGAGTTTATGGCTACTATTAAAAGTTACTATTCAGGAAATCTGAGCACTTCCATGACCCATGTACAGTCTGGAAAGGAAATCAATACCGAAGCACCTATAGACAATAACGGCACCGGGCAATCCTTTTCACCGACAGACCTTGTAGCTGCTGCTCTTGGAAGCTGTATGGTAACCATCATGGGAATAGTCGCGGCAAGAGACAATGTAGATCTTTCAGGTCTGAAGTGGGAGACAACAAAAATAATGAATCCACAACCCCGGAAAATCAAGGAAATAGTAATTGATTTTCATTGGGAAAACCCCATAGATGACGTAGTCAAAATTAAAAAACTTAAACAAGCTGCGCTGACATGTCCTGTAGCCTTAAGTCTTGATCCAGCTATTCAACAGACGGTGAATTTCAATTTTTAAAAGCTTTTTTTTGCACGCTGTAGCATCCATCTGGTATTCTCCGTCTTAATCAAGAAAATTGACCAGCCACTAAATCCGAATTTTGGAACAAGAGCTTATTAGGGAGGCAAAAAAGGGACATCCAAAGTCTTTGGAACTGCTTTACAAGCATTTCTATGGCTACGCCATGAGCATTGCATTGCGATATTCAAATTCCAGAGATGAAGCCTGCGAAATCGTCAATGACAGTTTCATGAAAGTGTTTGATAAGATCTCCCAGTACAATAGCGAAAATTCCTTTAAAGGTTGGTTTAGAAGAATACTTGTCAATACATCAATAGATTATTACCGGAAAAATGCCAAATACGCAGGTGTAATGGATATTGAATCAGCCCATTCAGAGGGTACTGATCCTGAGATTATAGATCATTTAGGCAAAGAAGACATCATGTCTTTACTCCAGTCACTACCTGATATGCTCCGGATGGTATTCAATATGTATGAAATAGAAGGGTATTCACATAATGAAATTGCTGACCAACTAGGCATTCCTTCCAGCTCATCACGGACTTATCTGGCTAGGGCTAAACAGCGATTAAGAGAAAAAGTGGTTGAATTAAACCAAATGAAAAATGAAAGAGCAATTCGATAAAAAGCTGGCAAAGAAAATAGCTGACACATTCAGCCAGCATGAAGAGCCTTTTGATCCAAAGGAATGGGAAAAACTGTCAAAAGTATATTTCCCAAAATCAGAAAAAATCTTTCCTTGGAAATGGATTTTCATTTCCAGTGGCATAGCTGCGGCTATTGTTATGGTATTTCTATTCCTTCCTCAAATTCCATCAGAAGTCAACTCTCCCCAAATTGCAGATTCTTCAAAATCAAAAGTTGAAGATCATATATTTCCTAAAAACAGTGGTTCAGAAGACTTAACTGTACCTGATGAGGCAATTGGCCAAGATGAGGATGCTGTTATAAATGACCCTAAAGAAACCCTTTCAATCCCGGTCAAATCTGCTGATAGGAGCAAATCTTCCAGACCAGAATCTGCGAACCCGGACAAAACACTTCCAAAGATTGAGCTAACTGAGACTTTATCAAATACAATTTCATCTTTGGCCTCTTCATTAAAGGGCTCAGAAGAAGCAGTCCAAGGTTTAACTGAAAAAAATCAGGTCGTGGAGCCTTTCACTATGTTGCCTCAAACATTATTGGCTGAAGAAAACACAGCAGCAATTGCTGCTCTACAAAAATGGCTTGAAGAAGGAGATTCCGAAAAAGCAGAACTCAAGAAAGAAAAAAACTCAGACCCATTCAGGTTAGGAGTCATGGTAGCACCGCAAACCATCAGCAACGCAACACAGTCTCTCAATCTCGGTGCAGGAATCATGTCCGAATTTGCTTTTTCCAAAAGGTTGAAATTAGATGTAGGATTGGCCTACGCAAGACAGACCATCAATCCGGAATCTCCAGGTAGAAGTGATTATTCAGTGGCTCAAGCAGCAAATTTTCAACAAGTCAGAATGTCCTCGATCAGCAGCAATTTCATCACCTCAACCAACAGGTTGAGTTTCGGTCAGCTTGAAATTCCAGTAAACTTGAAGTACCGCATTCTGGAAAATAAATCCTCAGGATGGTACCTCATGTCTGGCTTATCCAATATGATGTACATCAATCAGCAGCAGATCACCACTTTTAGCACGGCAAATTTCGGAGTTGCTAATTTTGGCGTATCCGCAACACCACAGGTCCAGACTTTCGAAAGCGTAACTACACCCAGTGCAGAACAGGGT
>DAIPZN010000046.1:0-33239 GCA_036782195.1 Cyclobacteriaceae bacterium
AGTCTATGGAATTCACAGTGGATTGGAGCTTTAATATTCACGACAGGATGAGCTTTATTGGAGGAAGACCTGGATATGAGTTTTTCCCAAAAGACGGCAACTACCTCTATACCATGGCTGAGTGGTTCCCTAGAATGGCTGTTTATTCAGATTTCGAAGGCTGGCAGCATAAGCAGTTTGTCGGCAGAGGCGAATTTGCCTTGACTTTCGGGGATTACAAAGTCAGCATCACTGTACCGGCAGACCATATGGTGGGAGCTACAGGTGTGCTGCAGAATCCACAGGAAGTATTGAGTTCCACAGAATTGGAAAGATGGGAAAGGGCAAAGAAAACCTTTGACAAGCCAGTGATCATCAGAACTCAAGCTGAGGCTGAGCGTCTTGAAAAAGGAAAGGCCAAAGACAAAAAAACCTGGGTGTTCCATGCTGAAAACGTAAGGGACTTTGCCTGGACCTCATCCAGAAAATTCATTTGGGATGCGATGGCTGTTAAACAAGGCGGAAATGAGGTAATGGCCATGTCTTATTATGGAAAAGAGGGCAATCCACTTTGGGAACAGTATTCTACAAGAGTAGTCGCGCATACGCTAAAATCATATTCTTCACGCACGTTTGATTATCCTTATCCTGTTGCCATTTCAGTTGAAGCCACCAATGGTATGGAATATCCCATGATCTGCTTCAACTATGGAAGACCTGATGAGGACGGAACCTACTCTGATGCCATCAAGTACGGGATGATCTCTGTCATCATCCACGAAGTGGGACACAATTACTTCCCGATGATCGTAAATTCTGACGAGAGACAGTGGAGCTGGATGGACGAAGGCTTGAACACCTTCCTCCAATACCTAGCCGAGCAGGAATGGGACAGAAACTACCCATCCAGAAGAGGACCTGCCCATAAGATTGTTCCGTATATGAAAAGCGAAAAGCATTTGTTGGAACCGATTATGACCAACTCGGAAAACATCGTGCAGTTTGGACCTAATGCCTATGCCAAGCCTGCTACTGGACTAAATATCCTCAGGGAAACCATCATGGGTAGGGATTTATTTGATTTTGCTTTTAGGGAGTATTCACAGAGATGGATGTTCAAGCATCCTACACCAGATGATTTCTTTAGGACCATGGAAGATGCTTCAGGCATAGACCTGGACTGGTTCTGGAGAGGCTGGTTCTATGGAACCGAGCCTGTGGATATCTCATTGGAAGCAGTCAATTGGTACAAGCTGGACAACAGGACACCTGCCGAAAAGAAAGCAGATGCCAAGAAGGAATTTGACAGAGAAGAGACTTACATCAGCAAAACCTACAATCTCAAAGATACCCCACAGACCGTGGTAGAAGCAGATCCTGCTACTAGGGATTTCTACAACAGCTACAATCCGTTTTCGGTAACCCCTGAAGATGAGGCTGCATACAAAGCTTTTATGGGTAGTCTTTCCCCTAAGGAAAAAGAACTCCTTAATAGCGGATTGAATTTTTATGAGCTGAAATTTAAGAATATCGGTGGATTGGTGATGCCATTGATTCTTCAGTTCAATTATGTAGATGGTACCTCGGAGGTTGAAAGGATTCCTGCTGAAATCTGGAGATTGAATGAAACAGAAGTGAGTAAGGTATTTGCCAAGAAGAAGGAGGTTAAATCCATTCTTTTGGATCCATATAGAGAAACCGCTGATATTGACGAGTCAAACAACATCTGGCCAAGACAGTTCAGCCCTACCCGCTTTGAGCTTTTCAAAGGAGCAGGGGGTGTAAGAGGAGCAGCTTCAGGAGACAATCCGATGAAGCGAGCCAGAAGAAAATAATAGATTCAGATTAATTAAAGACCCTGATTGCCATTGCGATCAGGGTTTTTTTGTTCCGTATTAGCCAGAAAGAAAAACTATAAATTATTCCTGTTTTACACCTTTTGAATAATCCAGCGGAACCAAATCCCCAATTTTTTCCCAGGCCATATACCCGTCCAAATAAAGGTCGAAAGGGTGAAAATAATTACCATCTTCAAATAACCTCAGTGCTTTTCCCGTCATGTTAAGTTTAGTTATTTGAACCGGCAAAGGGTTGACTTCACTGAACAAGGTGGTACCTATTTTATTGGAGGAATTTTGATGGTCTACTAACAACTTACGATAGTTTAGTTCTTCAGCCTCTCTATTGTATGTCACAAAAAAAGGTTCTGAAAAAGTCAAAAACAAAAAGCCATTCCGAGCCTCTTCTACCAAATCACCTCTTTTTAAGGTATCGTTGGCAATTCTCGTCACTTCTTTCGGAAGATTTTCCTTTTTCACAACTTGGTTAAGACTATCTCTTTGCAACAAGGCTTTTGTATCTGCGAGTAATGCTTTCGCTGCCTCAATGTCTTCATCACTTGGGCGTTCTAGATTTGGTATCTTTTCGATCTTATTAACGAGGAAGCCTTCATCCTCAAGTCTGTCAAAATACAATGCCCTTATAAAATGGGTGATGCTTCCTTCATAAGCCCGCTTTCTCTGTTCTTCTATTTTCTTTTTTCTGCGCTTTGGAATGCTTTGGTCTATGAAATAGGGATATCCTGCAAAAATTGTCACATTGGTTTCCAAGTCATGAACGAATTCCTCCAAAACGTATTTAATGGTATAGCCTAGATTGGGATTTTCGATTTCAAGCACGTCCCTTCCCCTAGCGAAAAGTTTGTTTTGCTCTGATTCCCCATCAAGAATCAAAACCTGTGGATTGAGAATCTTGCTTTTTTTTCCATTGATGCTGGAGCCCAGGAATTTATCCTGGAAGAGTGCCAGGTTCTGGTACCATATTTTATCTCGGATTTCTTCAACTTTAGCTTCTTTTAGATCAATGGCCTCTGGCAAAATTCTAAATTCATATCCTTCCCTGATTGTCTCGGTAGAAAAAGCAAATCTGAAAGTTTGATAGCCCATAAAACTGATTACCAATTCATAATTTCCTGGTGGTATCTGCAACTTAAAACTCCCATTTTTATCTGTAATGTCACCAAAAGTTGAATTGTTGATAAAAACGGTAGCAAATTCTACAGGCTTCAACGTCTCAGCATCCACTACTTTTCCTTTCAATCCAATTTGACCATAAGCAGGAGTATAACCAATAAAAATTAGTACAATTAGGTATAGCCTATTTCTTAAAAAGTTTTTCCTATTCATCAATTTGAAACTTTGAATATATAACTCGATTGTATAGGTTCTCCCCTACTGGATATACCTTCCAGGGTTACTTTTACATCAGGGCTTCCTTCTGTTAGGCGAAATTCTATATTCGCTTTTCCCAAGAGATCTGTAAGTACTGTGGGCTGCCAATATATGGTAGACCTGAAATCTATCTTGAATGGGGTGTTGAACTCCGGAATAGCTGGAGGAGTATAAAACTCACGTAAGGGCGCATAGCCTTGGGTCACAATCGTGGCGTTGCCCAATACATCAACCTCAGACCAATCTCTGTTGGGATTACCACTTTTGGTGAGGATATTGACTACTCCTGCGGCACCATCTGCACCAAATACAGCAGATCTGTTTAAGCTCCTCAATATATCCACTCGCTCAATCTCAGCCACTGGAATATTCATGGCCCACAGTGGATTCACAGGCAACCCATCAACGAAGATTCTGGCACCCACAATACCAGCGCCACTCACCTGACCGCCACGCATCAATATTACCGGTGGATTCATAAAATCAAATGTATTTCCTTCAACATTTACTCCTGGAAACCTCCCCCTTAATAATTGATAAATATTTTGAAATCCATAATATTCTTCCGTCACGACCATGCTCAATTCTGGATTATCGTTGTACTGAATGGCACGTCTATCCGGAATCAAATTACTTCTCCTTCCTTTGACAGTGACTTCCCCAAGTTCTATTTCCCTGCTCAGCCTGAATTGTTCCAAAAGGTTTTTGGACTCTTTGACATTTACAATGTAGTCATCAAAATCCAAGTACTGATCTCCGCTTGGAAGCCCAATGAGGCTAGCCATCCTGGGTTTGGGGATATCTTTTGAAAACAATTGCACATCATTTCTCTTGATTTCTCTAATGCGTCCTTTTTTTCCTTCCCTTTCAACATATGCTTGCAAAAAAACCCCTACGGTATCCTGGTAGTCCATCCCAATAAACGTAAAATATCCTAGGGAATCGGTTTGTCCTTCATAGAAAATTGGACTTCCATAAAAATGATTCACCAACATTGTCAATTGATGAACTTCATCTATTGGAAGATCATTAGTCTTGACTACCCTCCCACTCAAGCTCAGTCCTGATTCGGGCTGGTATTTAGGCTGCTCGCTCATTTTGGTTAAATTTTCCCAATTGAAACGTCTCCAGCCTTGTGTCAACATCAGGTTATCCAGATAAGCAGCGGCATTGGGATTCCCTTCATTGAAATAGTATCCTGGACTTTCGATCTGACCATTCAATTCTGAATTGAGATTTAGATATGAAAAAATATTCCCTGAATGTTCTAAATGCATAACCTGATAGGCATCAGTTACAGATACTGAAAAATTACCTTCCACCGGATTTCCAAATTCATCTACCACCTCAATTTCCATCCTTACCAGTTCCTTAGGCCTATAGCTGCCTTTTTCAGTTTTAAAAGCTGATTTGCCTTGGGCAAAAGGCAAGATATAAACAAGGCGTTCACATAGTAACATGGTCTCTTCATCCATGAGGGTAAATGTATAGACACCTGGTAGGTAATCATCCTGATCTATCACCCATTCATGTGAATTTTGACCGCTATCAAAGGTCTTGTGGGCAACTACCTTTCCTTTACTCTGAACCAAGAGGTGGAATTTCTGAGGTGAAAGGTTATAGTTTAAATTGATTTTGACTTTGTTTTCCTGCCAAAGAGGATCAATTCCCATCACGATCCCCTTATCCTGAATTGCAGCTAAATTAAACCTCTTTAATTTCGATTGGGATGAGCTTGCCCAAACTTCATAAGACTCTCCTATCAGTGGAGTAAATACCATACTGCCCATTCCCATATGGGAAGATTCAAAATGCTGTACAGTATCCTTTTTGCTGTTTAGTATAAACCCTTGTACATCTATGCCTTTACCCAAACCATCGGTGGCTTTAAATCCAATCTTGGAAGTCAAACTTCTGACCAGGTAACCTCCTTCGGGAAAGAAATCCAGATTCAGCTCAGGATCCACATTTACAAATTCCCAACCTACTCCAAATTCACCAATCCAAATATTCTTTTCAAAAAACGCTTCTTCTCCAAAGTTTCGCATCCATTCTGTATAAGCCCTTAGGGTGTAAACTCCAGGTTGTAAATCCTTGGGCAGGACTATATCTCCTTGACCCACACCATCTTCCAGTTTGATGATAATTCGGGAAGCATAAGGATAAACCCTTCCTTGAATTAATTCAACATATAATGGTACCGTCGGGGTCTTAATTGGATTTTCCTGGCCTACGTCCATCAGCCCATAAGCCTTGATCCAGATGGTGTCGTTAAGAAAGTAATGTGGCTTATCTGTATGGAGGTATACTTTCTCAAAAGGATAAGTTTGATGATAAGCTTCAATACTCTTAACCAGCCTTTCCATCGGGCTTTGGGCAAAAGAAAAAGTCATGGAAATGACAGCAATGAAAATCAATAGAACAGATGATTTTTTTAATTTCATGATGAAGGAGGAAATATTCTTTTACAGATACGAATTAATGCAGTTATTGGAGTTAAATATTAAAAGAGATTCATTTAAAATCAGCCTAAAACTGCTTGTTTATATAAGATTTTGGTCTAGTCGTTAACCTTCTCACCAAAAATATTTTTTAAGGAGAGAAATACACCATGTAAAATACCTAGGTTGGAAATATTAAATGCAGTTTTCTACTTATGATTTTAAGCTTTTTATTCTCATTTTAAACGAAGAAGCATACATCATTTAAAATAAATACTCTTGTATCTTTAGTCTAATGAATAAACCATAAAAAAGCCCAACAGACATTATCCGTTGGGCTTTTTTATTTAATAAATATTGATTTTAACCAAATGTTTTCATCGCATGATGCGCTGCCCTAGCGGCAAAAGCCATATAGGTGAGCGATGGGTTTTGAGTTGCTGTGGATGTCATGGAAGCACCGTCAGTCACATAGACATTGGGAACGGCATGCAGCTGATGGTTTCCATTTAACAGGGAAGTTTTTGGGTCTTTGCCCATCCTTACACCGCCCATTTCATGGATATCCAAACCTGGTGCGCGCTTGTCATCACGGGTCTTGATGTTGGTGAATCCTGCCTTTTCAAACATTTCAGTCATCTGGGTCAGGTAATCCTGTATCATCTTCTCGTCATTGTCATCATAGTCTACATTGATCCGGAGTTGAGGCATTCCATAAGGATCTTTGGCATCAGGATCCAAAGCCACATAATTGCTTTCTTTTGGAATGGTCTCTCCCATCATATGTGAACCGATCCGCCATGGACCGTATTTATCAGGATTAAGCAGACTTTCTTTGAGCTCCATCCCGATTCCGCTTTGGTCTGAATAGCTTCCTCTGCTTGCGCTGAATCCTGCTGCGTATCCTCTCAGGAAGTCTGTTTCCTGTTTAAATACATTCCTGAATCTTGGGAAATAGCCTGAGGTTGGCCTTCCACCTTGGGTGGTATATTCCAGATGACCTTCATAATCGGCCGATACACCTGCCCGGTAATTGTGGAATGCAACATATTTACCCAAAAGACCATTGTCATTGCCAAGGCCGTTGGGGAATCTATTTGAAGTAGAGTTGAGGAGGATCAGGTTGGTATTCAGAGCAGCTGCATTGACAAATATTACATCAGCATAAAACTCTTCCATCTCTTTGGTATGGGCATCGATCACCCTTACTCCTGTGGCTTTGCCTTTTTCCTCATCATAGATGATGGAATGGACGACTGCATCCGTGCGCATGGTCAAGTTGCCTGTCTTTTCCGCCCACGGCAAGGTGGAGGAATTGGCGCTGAAGTAGCCTCCAAAGGGACAGCCCCGCTGACATAAGTTCCGGCTTTGGCATTGGGCACGTCCTTGTTTGGCATAATAATCCAGGTTACCATTGATGTGTGCACATCTCGCAAGGATCATGTGCCTGTCATTGCCATAGTTTTTTTTGAGCTGCTCCTGAAAGTACTTTTCCACAATGTTCAACTCAAATGCGGGAAGGAATTCGCCATCCGGTAATTGAGGAATGCCGTCCCTGTTGCCGGATACCCCGGCGAATTTTTCCACATGGCTGTACCATGGAGCTAGGTCCTTGTAGCGGATCGGCCAATCTACAGCAAAGCCGTCACGGGCTGGGCCTTCAAAGTCAAAGTCAGACCAACGCTGTACCTGTCTGGCCCAAAGCAGGGATTTCCCACCTACCTGATAGCCTCTGATCCAGTCGAAGGGTTTTTCCTGCACATAAGGATGCTCCTTGTCTTTCACAAAAAAGTGTGCTGCATCTTCACGAAATGCATAACATCTGCTGACAATTGGGTTTTCCTTTTGTATTTCCTGCGTAAGTTGATTTCTATGTTCAAACTCATACGGAAGCATGTTGGTAGTGGGATAGTCTTTGATGTGCTTGACATCCTTGCCCCGCTCTATGACCAATGTTTTGACACCATGTTCACAAAGTTCTTTTGCTGCCCAGCTTCCACTGATGCCCGAACCAATTACTATTGCCTGAAAGGTTCTTTCCTGATTTGCTTTTATATTGAGATTAGCCATTGATTCTTTCAGATTTAAGGTCAGAAATAAGAACTGCTCCTTGATATGTGCCGGGAATAAGGGAATATGGCTTGACTTCAGTTTGAATATATTCTGAAGCCATAAAACCTTGAATTGTGAAGCGTTTGGTTTGGGCCAAAAACTCCTTAATGTGCTTTTGTGCATCATCTTCGAGCGCCAATCCCTGAACAACAGTTGCTTTTTTGCCTTCTGTATCCAAAGCACTGAAACTCTTTCCGCTGCTGTTTTTGCTAAATGCATCAAAAGCCTGCAATCCATCTGTGAAAGATTTTTGGCCTTGCTCATCCACACAGTCATTGACCATCACCAAGATGAAGTCTTCAACAGCTATATCTGCAGCCCCTTTTGTTTCACCAGAAGGTATGATGGTGTCAGCAATATCAGCGAGGAGCTTTTTCTGGGATGGAGTGATTTTGAGATTGGTATAGGCACTCAGGATATCTTCCTGAGAAAAATTACAGGAAGGCACCAGTACCAGCCCACCAGTCAGTAAGGCAAGACTGCGCAATGCATCTCTTCTATTCATATTCGGTTTTTTTGGGAGTTTCTAAACAAATCCGGCGTATAAGGTAAAACGATTTAGGCAAATTTCATAACCCTTTTTTGTAGGGATAAAATGAAGATAACATCCTCATTAAGATTGGCCTAAATCAAATCCTTATCTACAGAATCCTCCTTTCTTATCGCTGGGTGATCACTCCCAATTCTGCAAAGGCTGCTGCTTGTTTGTCAGTAGTACTTTTTGCTTTAAGTCGGATATACCTTGCTTTCGAAGGGGAGAATTTCACCCTTTGTTCCACCGGATTGTTTTTGATATTGGCAAATTCACCCGATACCTGCTCTTTCCAATTACTGCCATCCAAACTTGTAAGAAATGCGTAATCTGCAATTACTCCACTCATGTATCGGTTTTGGGGAGGCAGGTAGGTGAATCCTTCAAGCAGTATTTCCTCGCCTAGGTCAATGATGATTTCATCATTATTGCTTTTCCAAAAAGAAGCACTGCTTTCATCAATGGCATTTTCTGCACCATCAGTCCTATTGACAACTGCCCATTTTTCTTTTGGTATATCCAGCTCTAAGGAGATGAGTTCACTACTTTCACCTGACAGTGGATCTATTACCAAAGCTTGCAAATTTGAAGCTTTCTCAATTCGGAACGGGATTTTGTACTTCGTACTTTCCTTGGTTGGCGTGGTGCCATCCAGGGTATAATGGATATCAACACCCTTTTCTGCGGTCAAAAGGGTTACAAGCCCTTCCCTATTTCTTTGGATAAGGGGTGCATCCAATAATTTTGGTGCATTGAAAATGCCGATCTCGCTGATGGTAATAGGACCTTTGGAATCGATGACATTGAACCTGATCTTTTTGGTACTCACCGAGTCAAATCTGATGATCCTTTTTGCACCGACGGTCGTTCCGTTGTAAATGGTTTTCCAACCTGAGGGTGTTTCCGCTTCCAGGATAAACTTTTTGATTCTTTGGCCTAGCGGAATATATTCCCTCACCATAAACCTATTGATCGGCTGGGCATTGGGAAGCTCCAAAGTGATACTTGCAGAAATGACCCCATCCTTGGTAGCCCAATAGCTGTCCTGATCTAAAGACAAAACCTGCTGCGGTTCAAAGCCCTTACCTCTGTAATCAGTAGCAGTAACTGTCGCACTTGAGGCCAAATTGACTGCAAAATCTGCTTTTATTTGATCTGCAAGTTTCAGGATCTGTTCTACATCTTTTTCATGAATGAGGCCACGTTTATCCACCGGGAAATTGATCAAAAGAGAGCTGTTTTGACCGATACTTTTATAATAGATATCCACAAGTTGGGTTAGCGTTTTCACTTTATGGTCTTCATAGGCATGGTAATACCATCCCGGTCTAATGGAGACATCAGCTTCTGCTGGCACCCAGTGGGTACCTAATTCCTGACCTTTGGCATATTGCTCAGCATACTCTGGCATACCTGCATATACAGAGTCTCTCAGGAGATTGGACCAGGTAGTCTCGTATGCAAATCCGTGTTCATTTCCTACCCAGCGCACATCTGGACCGGCATCACCGAAAATGACTGCATTGGGTTGTAGATTGCGCACTAAGGCAAAGGTATTTTCCCAATCATAGTAGCTCTTTTTGTCTACCCTGCGTTCTTCATTGGCTCCACCATAATAGCCGGTGCCTCCGTTTGCTCCGTCAAACCACACTTCAAAAATATCCCCATAATTGGTCAGCAATTCGGAGAGTTGATTGCGCATATAGATAATGTATTCCGGAGAACCATAAGCGGCATGGTTTCTGTCCCAGGGAGAATAATATATCCCGAATTTCAGACCTTCTGCCTTGCAGGCATCAGCCAATTCCCGGATCAGATCTCCCTGACCATTGCGCCATGGTGAATTTTTCACAGAATGGGCTGTAAACGCAGAGGGCCAAAGACAAAATCCATCGTGATGTTTGGCAGTGATGATGAGTCCTTTCATTCCAGCAGCTTTGGCTACTTTGGCCCATTGTCTGGCATCTAGATCAGTGGGATTAAATTGCTCAGGAGATTCGTTGCCAAGCCCCCATTCCATGTCTGAAAAAGTATTCATGTTGAAATGGATAAAACCATAATACTCAAGTTCATGCCAGTTCAACTGCCTTTCAGAAGGGACAGGAAAAATTGGATCTGGTGGCAAGACTTCTGGAGTCTGACATCCCGATAGCCAGGATAATATTAAAATGAGGTAGCTTAATCTTTTCATGGATAGATTTGGGGTGATTTTTTGGTTTTTGATTTTGTCATTTAAGATAGGGGTTGTCTCCAGTAGATGACCCCAATGTAAAACCAGCGTAAATAAAACGTCAAAATAAACGTTCTCATTAAGAAACTGCAGTTTATTTTTAATTATAACCTTTTATGCAACATACATCATATTTGGAAATCAGCAAATCAGCCTATCAAAAAAACATCAATTTCCTCCGTTCAGAGATTGGACAGCACGTAGAGCTCTCGGCAGTGGTCAAAGGAAATGCCTATGGCCATGGCATCGAACATATTGTAAAAATAGCTGAGTTTGCAGGTATCAGACATTTTAGCACCTTCAGTACTGATGAAGCGATGCGTGTCTATGAAAGCAGTACCTACAATAGCCAGATTATGATTATGGGTATGTTGGAGAATGAAGATCTTGAAGAGATCATGCAAAAGGAGATGGAGTTTTATGTATTTGAATTTGACAGACTGGAGGCAGCTGCATCCGTGGCAAAGAAGAAAGGGTTGAAAGCCAAAATACACATTGAATTGGAGACTGGGTTTTATAGAACTGGCTTTGAGTGGAAAGACAGAAAACTACTGCTCAAAACCCTTCAGGACAATAGGGATTACTTACAACTAAAAGGCCTATGCACCCATTATGCAGGAGCAGAGAGCATCAGTAATTTTGCCCGTGTCACCAATCAGATCAAGCAATTCAAAAAGTTTAACAACTGGCTTAAAATCCAAGGACTACAATTTGAAAAATTACATACAGCTTGTTCAGCAGCTACTTTAAGTTATCCCGAAACCATTATGGATATGGTACGCATTGGGATTGCAACCTATGGTTTTTGGCCAACCCAAGAGACTTATATGCACAAATTCCCTTCTCTTCCAGAAGGAAATAAAAATCCACTTAAGCGGCTGATAAGCTGGAAAAGCTCCATAATGAGTTTGAAGCAAGTCCGAACTGGTCAATATATTGGCTATGGTTCCAGCTATTTGGCCCCTAGAGATATGAAAATTGCCTTAGTTCCAATAGGATATTCACATGGATTCAGCCGAAACCTAAGCAATCTGGGGAAAGTCCTGATTCAAGAATGTATAGTGTCTGTAGTAGGGACAGTGACCATGAACAGTATAGCAGTGGATGTGACGGATTTGGAGGAAGTCCACAAAGGGGATGAAGTAGTCTTAATCGGGAAGCAAGGCCACAATGAAATCACTGTGGCCTCTTTTGGGGAATCTACCCAGCAGGTCAATTATGAGCTACTGACCAGATTGCCTGGCGACATTCCCAGAAGGGTAATCGATTAGTTTATCCTGATCTTTAGGCCTCCATTGATCACAAATCCATCTAGGGGTGCATAGATTTCCCTGAATTGTGGTGCCTCTATACTTCCTGTGAAAATGCTGTCAAACCTAGTCTGCCTGGCATCAAGGAAGTTTTCGAAGTTGATATAGATGGACATGTTTTCCCAGATCCGTTCTGCCATGAAACCCATAATCCAATAGGATCTTCCCACACTGCCATCACTTAACCTTTGTTGGCTAAATGCATAAGATTCCCAGCCAATTTTCCATTGCTCGTGCACTTCATAAAACAACACGGAGTTGATCCGGTGTCGGGGGGTCAATGGATTTTCTCTAAGTCCATTTCCTGTATTCAACATTGCCTGTGTATAAGTATAGCCCAGAAGCCATTTAAAATCTCCCAATTCCCAACGGATATTGGTTTCTATACCTTTGGTATCTGCCCACCCTTGGTCGTTGAGCATCATGTACATCCCGTTATCCAAGGATTGTAGGTAGAGGGGATTTTGCAGGTAAGTATAAAAAAAGAGGTGATTGATGTGAACCACCAGCTGATCATCAATCAACGCCTTCCGGTAGTTGACATCCCAGTTAAGACCATAGCTTCGTTCTAAGTTGGTGTTTGTCTGATCGAGAGGCAAGATAAACCTGTATTGCAGCCGCTCCGTCTCTTCTGTAAAAATAGTCGGGGTTTTATAGCCAAGTCCACCGCCAAGCCTAGAGGAAATGCCTGAATTGGTTTTCCACAACAGTGCCAATCTTGGCAGCACAACCATCCCATATTTGGAAACACCATCTGTTCTGAGGCCTGTTTCCAAGATCCATTTTTCTGTTAATGTCCATGTATTCTGGACAAATGCACCGATTGTGGATAAGTTAAAATCCCTAGGTATGCTTGCTGTATTTTCTTCAAATCTTTCTGACAACACATTTCCACCAAATACCCAATCTGTTTTGTTGCCGTTGATTTGGTAATGAAATTCCGTAAATGTGGATAACTGATTTCCATGAAAACCGTAATCTTTGGTGGTCATGTTCCTGTCAAAGTAACTTACAGCGTTTTTGAATTGCCAGGCTTTACCTGTTTGTTTTTTTTGATTTACAGCCAATTGGGAACTTATCCGAGTACTGATATTTTGCTCAAAAAACCCATCAAACATACTGGATGTTTGGCTTTTGAGTAGACGCATATCTCCACCTTTTCTGTTTTCATGGTTCATATTGAGCCCAAAATCTACCTCCAGCTTGCTGGTTGGATATACAAAAAGCCTAGGATTGAAGGTAAACCTTTGAAATCGGGGAATTGCGGAGAGGCCGATAGCGCTTGGATCATATGCTGAGTTGGCATTGTAGGCTGCAAAGAGGGTTGTGCCGATGGCATCATTTCTTTTGCCATAAAATGTTGAGGCATCAAAACCCCCAGCGCTGGTGCCGTTGAGCAAAATTGAAGTTTCCCCTGCCTCAGTAGGTCTTTTGGTGATCAAATTGACAAGACCAGCTATAGCACCACCTCCATACAAGGTCGAAGCAGAACCTTTGATCACCTCTACCTGCTTCAAATCAAGAGGTGCTATTTGCAACAAAGATAAGCCTGCTGCACCGCCCGAATACAAGGGAAACCCATCACGTAGGATCTGGGTGTATCGTCCGTCCAAGCCTTGAATTCTAATACTTGCGTTGGCCGAAGTGGCAGAGGTTGTCTGCACCATGATACCTGTGCTTTCACTTAACAGCAAGCGAATATCTCCAGGTTTCATGTTTGCTTTTTCGTCAAGTTCCTCTCCCGAAATGAATTCCACTCTTGTGGGGATATCTGCTACTGTTCTTGAACTGCGGGTCGAAGTGACAGTGACTGTTTCCAATTCACCATGCGCTTCATGTAGTGAAATTTGAAGTATCTCTTGAACTCCTGACCAATTATAGCGCAATTCTTTTTGTTCGTAGCCTAATAACCTTACGCTAATGCGGTATTGGCCCTGAGCAAGGTCAGGAATTTCAAGAATGCCATCTTGATTGGTAACACCAGATATGGATGTTCCTAGGAATTGAATTATGGCTCCAGCTAAAGGTTCCTGGGTATGTTCATCTTTGACTTGGATGGTCAGAGCAGCCTGTTGGCCAAATGCATAGCCGCTACTTATCCACAGCCAAAGGCAGGTAAGTATATATTTTTTCATAAGTGTAAACTGAATAAACCTGAATAGGCGGGAAGGTCCGCCAAAGAAAAATCTGAGCAGGTATGCAGTTTATTGAGGAGGTTGCCAAATGAAATTCAACTGAAGTGACTTTCTGAAAAATTCAGCTGCAATTGGCTTTTCCTGTTTATAATTCCCAACAAAAAGTTCAAAATAAGATACTGATGAAGAAGCAATGAAATGGGAACAGTTTTTACACCAAGAGAAAGGAGGACAGCAGGGTTCTTCATGGTCCTGATGCTGATCCGTGGAGATTTCCATATCCGCGTGGTCACAGGCATGCAATGTTGTAGTAACCATTACCGCCATGTATATCAGCAAGAGATAACTCAACCATTTCATCCTTCTAAAATTACCTTTAAATATAACTTAATGAAAAGTTCAGCGACATTTTATTTATAGACAAGATTAACTGAACAACAGGATGCATCCAAATCTAATGAGCAATTTTAAATGCCGAAAAGCTTTTCTGAATACAATAGTATTTATTTTGTATGGATATCCGCTTTCTTGCCAGAAGGCTTAAAATTCATCAGAAATATCTCGAATAATGGTGCTCTTGAATACTTCCGTCTTTGGTCTTTGGTCTTCCAGCCAGATAATCAAAGGGAATTTGCCTTGTGGAACAATTTCGGGTAACCTAATATTTTGTTATCTATCTTGAAGCTTTTCCATCTTATGAAAAAGAAATACGGAATTTTTGCTTGGCTATTTTGGCTGACTTGGACCTTGGCTTATCCTCAGGTTCAAATGGATCAACCTGTACCATTGGATCAACGGGTTTTGAAAGGAAAATTGGACAATGGCCTTACTTACTATATCCAACATCATCCCAAACCTGAAAATAAAGTCGAGTTACGCCTTGTTGTCAATGCAGGTTCTGTTCTGGAAGAGGAAGGGCAAGAAGGCCTTGCTCATTTTACAGAGCATATGGCGTTTAATGGAAGCAGAAATTTTAAGAAAAACGAACTGATATCTTACCTTCAGTCCATTGGAGTTGCATTTGGTCAGGATCTCAATGCATATACTGGCTTCGATGAGACGGTTTATATGCTACCCATTCCTTCTTCCGATGAAGAAAAGTTGCGGTCAGGATTTTTGGTGTTGGCTGACTGGGCAGGTGGCTTGAGCTTAGATGCTGCCGATATTGATGCTGAAAGGAACATCATTGTCGAAGAATGGAGAACTGGCCAAGGTTATGATCAGCGGATGCAAGATCAGTATCTGCCAATATTACTCTATCAAAGCCAATATGCCGAACGCCTACCTATAGGCAAAATGGAAGTGATCAAAAACGCTGATCCTGAGCTGCTAAGAAGATTTTATAGAGACTGGTATAGACCGGACAATATGGCTGTGGTGGCCATTGGGGATGTTGCCCCTGAAAGGCTGTTGGAATTGGTGGAGGAATATTTCAGCACTCTCCAAAACCCTGCAGCTCCATTGAAGAGGGAGACTTTTGAAGTCCCATATCACAAAGAAACCTTTGTCAGTATCCTTACAGATCCTGAATCACCTGGGTTGCAGATACAGCTTTTTTATAAACATGCACCTTTGCCTACCCGTACCCAAGCGGATTTCAAGCAGCAATTGCTCAGGTTGTTTTATAGTGGGATGCTTTCTCAGCGCTTTGATGAATTGCGCCAAAAACCGGATGCGCCTTTCATCTTTGCTGGAGCAGGGTATGGAAGTTTCGTTCGGAGCTTGGACTACTTTTCTGTCTCTACAGTGGTCAGTTCCGGCAAGACTTTGGTTGGTCTGGAAGCACTGCTCACAGAAAATGAGCGAGTTGCCCGATATGGTTTTACACAAGCAGAACTTGACAGGGTTAAAAAAGCCGTGTTAAACAGCGTAGAAAGGAGCTATAAGGAAATGGATAAAATTGAATCCAGGGCTTTGGTAAACCGGTATGTCAACCACTTCTTGCAGGGGAAACCTGCTGAAGGTGAGGAATGGCGCTATAATTTCTATCAAGAAATGATTCCAGCCATTACCCTTGAGGAGGTAAATGCACTAGCCGGAGAATTGGTACGGGATGAAAATAGGGTAATCATCATCACAGCACCTGACACTGAAGTGGACCTTCCCAATGAATCTGCAGTAATGCAGGTATTTTCCAAAGTCACACAAGCTAATTTGGCTCCTTATTCCGAAAAAGAGTTAGCTGAATCTTTACTTCAAACGACTCCTGTGGCTGGTTCAGTAATCAGTGAAAAGCTGCATGAGGATGTCGGTATCACTGCACTTGTGCTTTCAAACGGGGTACAGGTGATGCTAAAACCTACGGATTTTAAAAATGATGAAATCATATTCCAGGCTAGTGCAAAGGGGGGTGTTTCCCGGTATGGAGATGAGGACCATTTTACTGCCAGCTATGCAGGAGTGATGGTGAATGTGATGGGTGTGGGGGAATTCAGCCCCACCGACCTGCGTAAGATGCTTACTGGCAAGACAGTCATGGTTACCCCCAATATTGGAACCTATACACAGGACATCAGGGGGTCTTCTTCTCCTAAGGACCTAGAGACAGCGCTCCAGTTGATCCACCTATATTTTACCCAGCCTCGAAAAGACCAAGAGCTTTTTGACATATATATCCAAAATCAGAAGACACAGCTAGAATCAGCCAAAGTCAATCCCGATTTTCAATTCTCTATGCAGCTGAATGAGCTACTTGCCAATGGGAATCTGAGAGCCAGAGGGATTTATTTGGCAGAGGAGCTTGATCAGGTAGATATAGACAGGACCCTGGAAATCTTCAAGGAGCGATTTGCCAATGCTGCTGAATTTGAGTTTGTATTTACAGGAAATATAGACTTAGAAGCAGTAAAACCCCTTTTGGAGAAATACCTAGGGAGTTTGCCGGCTGATCCTGAACGTAAAGCTGGGTTTGAAGATTTAGGTATAAGAGCCCCTAGAAACAAATCTGCCACTATTTCAGTAGGCACAGATGACAAAAGCCAGGTGATTCTCTATTTCTCGGGGGAAAGAAAATATGATAAGGATGAGAACAAAGCCCTCAATTTTCTTGGCGAGATATTGACAATCAAATTGATAGAATCACTTCGTGAAGAAATCGGCGGTGTATATGGAGTGGGGGCAAGTGGAGGAATGGGAAGGTTGCCTGTGGATAATTTTACTTTTTCAATAGGCTTCCCCTGCAGTCCGGATCGTGTGGATGAGTTGATAGAAATGGTCTGGTTTGAAGTGGAAAAAATCAAAAATGAAGGCCCGACATTGGAAGATCTCAACAAGGTAAAAGAAAAACAGAGGATAGGCACTGAAGAAAATCTGAAGCGGAATGCATATTGGAATAGTGTCATCGCCAACCTTTGGGCAAATGGATCTCCTTTCAATTCCATATTGGAATGGAAAGCATCCCTAGATGCAGTGAATGTATCAATGGTTCAGAAGATGGCCCAAGAGGTTTTGAAAAAGGAAAACATGCTTGAGATTAAAAAGTATCCAAAGACAAAGCCTGAGTTTCCTTAAGGGAGTTTTGGGAATATTCACGTAATTCGCCCCCATGGATTTGCAGACGTTTATTGATGGTTTGAGGGAAGGAATAGCCCAAATGACCTGGCTTGAAGCCATCGCAGTATTTTTTGGTATTGCAAGTGTGATGTATAGCATCAAAAAAAATATCCTTGTTTTTCCTACAGGCATGGTAAGTACATTGATCTATGTGTACATCTGCTTGAAATATAAGCTATATGCTGATATGGGAATCAATGCATATTATTTTGGGATGTCAATTTATGGCTGGTACCTCTGGAGCAAACCTTCCAAAGAAAGCCTTGAACTCCCGGTGTCATGGTTGAGTAAGAAGGGTAAATTGCAGGCAGTAGGATTGTTTTTTGTTTCCTATCTTGTCCTTTATTTGGTTCTTGAAAATTTTACAGATAGCGATGTGCCATACTGGGATTCCTTTACCACTGCTTCTGCTTTTGTGGGGATGTGGCTGATGGCTAAAAAGAAAGTAGAAAATTGGATAGCATGGATCATAACTGATTTGGTTTCAGTACCGCTATATCTATATAAAGGGTTGCTGTTGACCTCATTTCAGTTCTTGTTTTTTACCATATTGGCAGTCATAGGATTGATACAATGGATCTTAGCCGCCAAATCCCAACGAGCCAATGCCCATTAAAGTAGTCATCATAGGTCCAGAATCCACCGGTAAAAGCACGCTTGCTGAGCAGCTTGCAGCAGCTTTTGGCTGCCAATGGGTACCAGAGTATGCCAGAACCTATTTGGAACACCTAGAGCGGGAGTACACCTATGCTGATCTATTGGAAATTGCCAAGGGTCAGATGAAGATGGAGGACATGTATGCGCTCAAAAAAAGTGACCTATTAATATGTGATACAGATTTGCATGTGGTTCAAGTCTGGAGCCAGCATAAATTTGGTCAGGTAGATCCATGGATTCTACAGGAAATTGATAAGCGTAAATACGACCTTTACCTACTGACAGATATTGATATTCCATGGGAGAATGATCCTTTGAGGGAGCATCCAGAACCTGAAATGCGACTTTACTTTAGCCAGATTTATAGAAAATTGATTGAAGCTACTGGAGTGCCTTTTTTTACCATCAGTGGTAATAATGACCAAAGGATCCAGTCAGCAGTGGCTATTGTAAATTCTTTATTGTCAGCCAAGGGCACTTAAATGATTTTTCTGCCGTTATACCAATACACATCATAAGCAGACTCCAGACTACCGAATAGAGGAGATAATTAATCTTGGCAAATTTTTCTCTACCTTAGCTGCACCCTAACTTCCAATAATCTTATCTATAATTTCATTTTATGCAGTTTACCGCACCACCTCGATTTCTCAGGTCCTCAACTTTCCATACAGAGCTAAAGCAAAAGATCAAAAACTATTTCGATTCCAGACAAATAAGCCAAACTGGCAATCTAGCATTATATACTAAGGCTACATTTTTTGTTCTAAGTTACATAGGGGTATATGTTTGGCTTTTGGCCTTTACACCAATATGGCCTGTGGCATTGTTGGCTTGTATTGTTTTAGGAGGTCTTGCTGCTGCCATAGGTTTCAACATCATGCATGACGGTGCACATGGAAGTTTCAGCAGGTCCGAACTCATCAATGAGCTTGCCGGGGTATCGATCAATTTCTTAGGTGCCAATGTCTTTATGTGGAAGACCAAGCATAATGTTGTCCACCATTCCTTTACCAATGTAGATGAAGTCGATGATGACATGAATGCCAGGCCATTTTTAAGACTTTGTCCCAACCAAAAGCGCTACAAAATGCACAAATACCAACATTGGTATTTTCTCGCAGTTTATGCGATACTATACCTGTACTGGGTATTTGTGACTGATTATAAAAAATATGTCACAGGAAAAGTCGGCAAGACTCCCATCAGTAAAATGAAAATGATGGACCATGTTAGTTTTTGGGGCTTCAAAGCCATCCACTTAATATTGTTCGTGGTTTTGCCGATCTATATGGTAGGCTTTTTCCCGTGGTTGGTAGGCTTTTTAGTATATGGTGTTGCGACTGGTCTTTTCTTGAGTGTAGTTTTTCAACTTGCACACTCTTTGGAAGAGACCCAATTTCCCATGCCTGATCCCAATAATAAATTAGACCATGACTGGGCTGTCCATCAGTTAAAGACCACAGCCAATTTTGCTACTTCTAATAAGATGCTGTCTTGGCTCATTGGAGGGCTTAATTTTCAGATCGAGCACCATCTTTTCCCAAACATCTCCCATATCCATTATCCTGCCATCAGCAAGATAATCCGTGAGACCTGTGCAGAATACAGCATTCCTTACTTGGAGCATCCCAAGATGAGACTTGCATTTGTCTCTCACATTAACCATCTCAAGGGATTAGGTAATTCGTAAAAAGCTGCCAATTGGCAGCTTTTTTTATTTAGTAGAAAAGGGAACATCGCTTCAAGTTTTGCTTAGGGGCTTGGCAAGTCCGGTAATTCCATTTACTTTTGTGCCGATCATTAGGGGTGCCTTAATATTACGGGCTGAGATCATACCCACAATACCTGATCCGGGTAGTGCCGGCGAAGGGAAATGAGTAACCATTTACCTTGAATACATGAGAATCTAGTGCAGCTTTAGCTTGTCCTTGTATTGCTGTGTGTTTAAAGAAAATGGCAAAGGGTAAACAAAAAAAGAAAGCCACCCCCTTGGTTTCCTATGTTTAACCAAAGTCCTAAAAGGGCTAACCAAATTATTTTATGAAAAAGTTATTCATTACAGTCTTGTGCTACTTGATGGTTTCCATAGGTTTTGCACAGACAGGTCTCAAAGGTACTGTACAGAACAGTGCTACAGGAGAAGTATTGCCAGGTACCAATATTGTGCTCAGCGGTACTGGCCGCGGTGCTACGGCAGATGCCAATGGCAATTTTGAAATCAGGAACATCCCGAGTGGAAATTATGTGCTTCGGGCTACATTTCTGGGTTACGAAACATTTACGCAGGAGGTATCGGTACCTTATTCAGGAACATTGGCCATCAAGCTTGTACCTGGAAGCCTCTTGACAGAAGAGTTTATTGTCTACGCCACTCGAGCCACAGACCTTACGCCTACCACCTTCAAGCAAATCGACCGAAGCGAAATCGCAAAGCGGAACCTAGGACAGGATATTCCAATCCTGTTGAATTTCACACCTTCCGTTGTCAGCTTCTCGGATGCTGGTGCCGGAGTCGGTTATACTGGGTTAAGAATTAGAGGGTCAGATCAGAGTAGGATCAACGTAACAGTCAATGGGATACCTTTAAATGATGCTGAATCACATGGGGTGTTCTGGGTAAATATGCCTGACTTTGCCTCTTCAGTAAACAATATACAGATCCAAAGAGGCGTAGGTACATCCACTAACGGTGCAGCGACGTTTGGCGCCAGTCTCAATATTCAGACGGACACCAGAAGTGAAGAAGCTTTTGCAGAGATTGACAATTCCTTTGGCTCGTTCAATACCAAGAGACATATGGTCAAATTCGGAACAGGGCTGATCAATAACAGATGGGCAATGGACGGCAGGTTGTCACAAATCACTTCTGATGGCTACATTGATCGTGCATTTTCCGATATGCGCTCCTATTTCCTTTCAGGTGGATATTATGGAGACAAGCATGTGTTTAAAATCAACATGTTCTCAGGAAATGAAAAAACCTACCAGGCTTGGGAAGGTGTTCCTGAAAACTTGTTGGAAACCAACAGGACATTCAATCCCTATACTTACGACAATCAAACGGACAATTACCAACAGGATCATTATCAGTTCATCTACACCGGGAATTTGTCTGACAGATGGAAAGCCAATGCTGCTCTTCATTATACCTATGGAAGGGGCTATTACGAGCAGTTTAGGGAAAACGACCGATTGTCTAGATATGGCTTAGCGCCTATTGTAATCAATGGTGTCTCTATCAGTAGAACCAATATCATCCGCAGAAGGTGGTTGGACAATGATTTTTATGGAGCTGTATTCTCTTTCAATTACAATTCAGTGGATGACAAACTTGATCTGAGCTTCGGAGGTGGAGCCAACCGCTATGATGGTGACCATTTTGGAGAGATCATCTGGATGAATGTGGCAGGACCAACAAATATCCGCGACCGTTACTATGACAACAATGCCATCAAAGATGACCTGAATCTCTATGCCAAAGCTACTTATGAATTCTTACCAAGAATGTATGCATTTGGAGATTTGCAGATCAGGCGAATAGGATACAGGCTCAATGGAATCAACAACGATCAGCGGGATGTGACCGGAGATTTTCAGTACACGTTTTTCAATCCCAAAGCTGGCTTGACCTATGAAACCGGTAAGGGGCAGACGCTTTATGCTTCGTATGCTGTTGCCAATCGGGAGCCTGTTAGAAGGGATTTCACCGATAGTCCACTTACGGAAACACCAAGACCGGAACAATTGCACAACATTGAAGCTGGAATCCGCGCCCAGAAGGGGAATCTGAGCTACAATGCCAATTTCTATTATATGGATTACAAAGACCAATTGGTGCTGACAGGTCAGCTTAACGATGTTGGCGCTTATATCCGTGAAAATGTGGCGAATTCATATAGAGCAGGAGTGGAGTTGGATGGTGCATATAGATTCAGTGACAAATGGACATTTGGAGCGAACCTAACCTTGAGCCGTAACAAGATTGAGGCATTTACAGAGTATCTTGATGATTATGCAGCTGCTCAATTTGTGCAGGTAGCCATTGAACATAGAGACACAGATATCGCCTTCTCTCCCAATGCAGTCGGTGCAGCGATAGTTGATTATAGACCATTCAAAAATTTTGAAGTCAACTTCTTGACCAAGTATGTTGGCAGGCAATACCTCGACAATACACAAAATGAATCCAGAAGCTTAGATGCTTTTGTGACCAACGACTTGAGGTTCAACTACAGCTTTAGACCAAGATTTGTGAAGCAAATGGAGTTTTCTCTTTTGATCAACAACATTTTCAATCAGCTCTATGAACCCAATGGTTACACTTTCAGCTATTTTGTGGCTGGCGAAGGGAATGCCGGAAGGCAGCTGGTGACAGAGAATTTCTTTTATCCTCAAGCAGGCACTAATTTCCTGGCTGGAATTAAGTTTTTGTTTTAAAGAAAAAGGCCTGACAGATCACATTCTGTCAGGCCTTTTTCTTAAATATTAGTCATTATAGATTCAAAAGTTATCTTTTGAAGGTCAGGATTGGTTGTATCTTTTTTGTTCAATACATAATTGCCAATGATCAAGCTATCTAAACCTGTACTAAAAAAGCAACGAATGGCATCTTTTGGAGATTCTACGACTGGTTCACCTTGGATATTGAAGCTGGTGTTGAGGACAACAGGTACACCTGTGATATCACCTAATTTTTTGATGGTATCATAATACCTTGGATGTGTTTCCCTTCGTACAGTTTGCAGTCTGGCACTTCCATCCACATGTGTCACAGCTGGAATAATGTGTTGTTTTTCTTCTAATACATTACACACCTTCAGCATAAAAGGAGCTTCTACTGTAAGGTCGAAAAACTCATTTTTTGCCTCTACAATGGCTGAGGGAGCAAATGGGCGATAAGCTTCTCTGAATTTAACTTCTGAATTGATTTTGTCTTTCATATCCCGAATGGCAGGATTGGCAAGGATACTCCTACTCCCTAATGCCCTTGGTCCTATTTCCATAGGTCCCTGAAACCACCCGATGATCTGCCCTTCAGCTAAGATTTCGGCAGTATATGCACAGATATCTTCTTTATAGGTATAAGGCAATTTGCAGGCTTTGAGTGTTTTTTCAATTTCTTCATTGGAGTAGCTTGTGCCTACATAAGGGTTGTTGTGCACGAATGTCCTAGGCTCAAGGAGCATACCGTTGTACAGGTAATATGCCGCTCCAATGGCAGTTCCATTGTCACCTGCAGCAGGCATGACGTATACATCCTTGAATTTACTTTCCCGTACAATTCTTCCATTCATGACACTATTGAGCGATACACCTCCAGATATCACCAGATAATCTGCTTTAGTTTTGTCATGGAGGATGTCGCAAATCTGTAAGACCTTATCCTCCAATACCCTTTGAAAAGCTGCAGCTACATCCATATGGTGCTTTAGAAATGGGCCATTATGCCTGCGTGGTTCTCCAAATACGGTGATGAATTTCTGGGAAAGGTGGGTGTCTCCAAAGTTCTGAAAATTGAAATAGCTCAGGTCCAATTGAATGCGACCTGAAGCATCTATATCCACAATTTTTTCAACCTCTTTTAAGAAGACATTTGGATCACCCATAGGGGCTAGACCCATGGTTTTACCTTCGTCATAATTGGTTCGGAATCCGCAAAATTGTGTTACAGCTTCATAAAAGGACCCTAAGGAATGAGGGAAAAAGCTTTCTCCGAGATTTTGGATGGAAATGCCTTTCCCATAACCCAAAAAACTACAAGCCCATTCTCCTGAACCATCTAAACCCAAAAGTGCGGCCTCCTGATATGGTGATACAAAGAAAGAACCAGGGGCGTGGGCCAAATGATGAGGAATGAAATGGACTGAGGGACCTAATTCATTGCTGATAAAAATAGAATTATACCAAGCCCAGAAATTTTTCTGCCTCTTGTAAGCATGTAATAATTCATGGCTGATGAAATGCCGGATACTGCCGATGTTCGTTAATCCGTATGCAAGCTTTCTGCCGAGGTTATGGGTGGGTTGAATCGAAACAGCAATATGATCTATGTCCTGAAATTGAAGATTTGCTAATTTTAGGCATCTTTCAATGGCTAGCGTTGGAAAAAGTTTGGTGTGCTTGTCCCGGTTCAGTCGCTCTTCCTCTATGGCAGCGATGAGTTGGCCATCTACTACTATACAAGCAGTAGAATCATGAAAATAGTAATTAAGACCTAGGATTACCATAGGACAGTGGGTGTAAAGTGGGTGATGGATGATACTAAGGTAATAATAATTACTACTATATCATTAGACTAAGATACTTTTCATTTTTTTTCTGGATTTTCCTAATAGGAAATTGGGATAAAAGAGGGTAAGATTTTTCAATAACCTTTGGTGTTGATTTGGTATGTAAGTAATGAATTCCTTTAGTAGTTTTACGGATATGCTATTTCCAAAACACACTGAAGTATTGGTAAGCGGGTACCTCCCCGAAGATCTTTCCGGGATTTTAGGACAGGCTACTGCCCAGGTGGATTATTTGGAATTTGGCCGAAGGGGCAGTAATGGATTGTATTTCAATGGGAAGGTTGAGTTGGAATCATTTAACCTTTCATTATTGGTGGAAAAGGCAGATAGTTTTTTGCCTTTGATCAAAGGGCGAATGGAGCGAACTCCTATGGGTTCGATTCTATTTCTTTCCTATGAGCTTTTTCCAAGCTCCCTATTTTTCCTCTTATTTTGGACCATTGCTACTTTAGGACTAGCTATACTTTTTATGCTACTTCAGCAAAACTGGTTTCATGCATTGATCTGTATAGGGATTTGTATTGGCAACTATGTTTTTGTCCTACACCATTTCAAAAGAAAAGTTGCTGTATCCAGCGCTATTTTCCGGAAGTTGCTCAATCCAAAACAAAAGGATTAATCGGCTGTTTTTTTTATGGATTATGCCTTATAGGTACTAATTTAGCAGCGGTTAAACCTAACAATAAATCAATAATCCGATGAGTTTCAGAATTGAAAAAGATACCATGGGCCCAGTAGAGGTTCCAGCTGATAAGTATTGGGGAGCTCAGACCCAAAGGTCAATCAACAACTTCAAAATCGGCGGTGAACGCAACCGAATGCCGATCGAAATTATCCAGGCTTTTGCCATTCTGAAAAAATCCGCGGCCTTGGCCAATGCGGAACTGGGTGTACTGGCTCAGGATAAGGCAGAAATCATTGCCAAAGTATGTGACGAGATCCTTGAAGGTAAATGGGATGACCAGTTTCCATTGGTGATCTGGCAAACAGGATCAGGCACCCAGAGTAATATGAATGCCAATGAAGTAATTGCCTATAGGGCGCATGTACTTCTAGGAGGATCACTTGAAGATGCCAAAAAGAAGATCCACCCCAATGACGATGTAAACAAATCCCAGTCATCCAACGATACTTTTCCAACAGCCATGCACATTGCTGCTTACAAGATGGTAATGGAAACGACTATTCCCGGGGTCGAACTTCTTCGAAATACCTTGAAGGCTAAGTCTGAAGAATTTATGGATGTGGTCAAAATAGGCCGTACACACTTTATGGATGCTACTCCGCTTACTCTAGGGCAGGAGTTTTCCGGATATGTAGCCCAGTTGGATCATGGACTTAAAGCGCTTAAAAACACCCTTGCCCATCTTTCGGAACTGGCTCTAGGAGGGACAGCCGTAGGAACTGGATTGAACACACCAAAAGGATATGCTGAGTTGGTAGCTAAGAAAATCGCTGAATTTTCAAACCAACCGCTTGTTACTGCACCTAACAAATTTGAAGCACTTGCAGCGCATGATGCAATCGTCGAAAGTCATGGTGCTTTAAAGCAACTGGCTGTGAGTCTCATGAAAATTGCCAATGATATCAGAATGCTTTCTTCCGGTCCAAGGTCTGGTATTGGAGAGATTTTAATTCCCGAAAATGAGCCAGGCTCATCTATTATGCCAGGCAAAGTAAATCCTACCCAAGTGGAGGCAATGACCATGGTAGCTGCCCAAGTGATGGGTAACGATGTGGCAATCTCTATAGGAGGGTCAAATGGACATTTTGAATTGAATGTATTCAAGCCAATGATCATTGCCAACTTCCTACAGTCTGCTAGGTTGATCGGGGATGCATGTGTGTCTTTTAATGACAACTGTGCTATTGGAATTGAGCCTAATACAGCGTTTATCAAAAGGCATTTGGAAAACAGCCTCATGTTGGTGACAGCACTCAATCCGCACATCGGCTATGAAAATGCTGCAGCAATTGCCAAAAAAGCACACAAAGAAGGAACAAGTTTACGGGAGGCTGCTATAGCATTGGATCTGCTGACCAATGAGCAGTTTGATGAATGGGTCAAACCAGAAGATATGATTGGAAGTTTAAAATAAAAAAAAGAGCAGGCCAATGGTCTGCTCTTTTTGCATAATTATAACCAACCGTCTATGAAATATTTTTGAGGCTTATTGGGATTTTGTTCCAGATCTTCTGTGGTGTTGAAAGGACTCTCCTCTATGTTTGCTATATCTTTCTCTGTTTTGAATACCCTCTTTTTTAACTTCTTCCCACTTGGCAATTTGTTCAGGGCTTAGTACAGCTTTAATTTCTTCTTGCTGTTTCCTCATTTCTGTTCTTCGTTCTTCCTGACCTGCTCTTCTTTGGACCATTTCTTCTTGCCTTTTTTCTGCGTTTTTCAGGTTTATTTCATAAATCTGAACCTTTTGGTCTTCTGTCAGATCTAGTTTTTCGGCCATGCGTTCAGTCATTTTTTCAGCCCGCTGTTGAGGGGATGGCATTTCTTTTTTGGAAGGTTGCTGTGCATGGGCAATGAAGCCAAAGCTTAGAAGCATTGTTATTATCATTAACTTTTTCATCGGATTTTGTCGTTTTGATGTGATAGATTAATTTTCTGCTTGTTCAGCTAAAAGCACCCGGGATTCTTTGCTGTTAGTAGGTTTTAGACAAGAGGTGGCTATAAAAGTTTAATGCTTCAGTGTAATAGAAGTGTTAATGAATCTTAAAACACGAAAAATTGGAAAATCTCAAGGATCAGGAAAGTCTTTTTTATTTTGGTTATGCCAGCAATCTAGATGAGGAGACCTTATCTAGCCGGACGATCAGCCCAGTCCAGCTAATTGGATGTGCGCGCCTTCCTGGATATGGATTTCGGTTTAGCTTTCCCAATGCAGATGGAAGTGCCCGAGCCAATCTTATAAAAAGTGAAAACGAGACGGTTTACGGTCTTTTATATCAACTGGCGTCGGAGGACATTGCTTTTTTCAAAGAATCGGAACCTGGGTATGATTTTTTACAAAAGGAAGTATACCTAAATGGCGTGACGGTATCAGCTTTTACGTTTATGTCTTCAAATAATGTCACAGGAATTTTTCCTGATAAAGCCTATTTGGATATTATCCTCAAAGGGGCCAGAAAAAATAATTTACCTAAGGCTTATATTGCCATGATCATCAATAGGTCTGGGCCGGTGTTGTTCTAGGCTGTGTATCCTTCTTCCTGTTCCAGTTCTTTTACTTTAAAGGCTCTTGGTCGGATAAGCAATCTGAGACTGGGATCAAAAGAGAGGTATTTCCATGCCCATGTCAAGAAAATAAATAATTTGTTGCGAACACCTAAGATGGCCATCAAGTGGACAAATAGCCAGACAAACCAGGCAAATATGCCCTGGAAACTTATCATAGGAAGATCCACAACTGCCATTTTTTTTCCAACAGTTGCCATAGACCCCAGATCTTTATAAGCGAAGGGTTTCCAGGGTTTGTTTTTAAGTGCCGCCAATAGGTTTTTCCCCAGGCAATTGGCCTGCTGTATTGCGACTTGCGCCACTTGGGGGTGACCATGTGGAAATTTTTCCTCTGTTTGTAGACATTGGTCGCCGATGACAAATATTTCTTCCACATCTGTCAGACGATTGTAATTGTCTACAAGAAATCTCCCATTTCCTGCTTTGGGAAGATGATTGAGGCCATTGATGCCGTTTGCTTTGATTCCTGCTGCCCAAAGTAATGTATTTGTGGAGATGGTTTCACCACCTTTGAGAAAAACGGTCTGTCCGTCGTAATCTTCTACTAAAGTGTTTAGTTTCACTTCCACCCCGAGCTTATGCAGGTAGTCTAGTGCTTTTTCCCTTGAGGCAGTGCTCAATCCTGACAATACAGAGCCTCCTGCTTCTATTAAAATCACCCGCATGTTTTTAAAACTCAATTGAGGATAATCTTTCGGAAGCACCTTGTTTCGAAGCTCGGCAATGGAACCTGCAAGCTCTACTCCTGTGGCACCACCTCCTACAATAACTGCGTTCATGATTGATTTTCGATCCGATTCCAATGCCAGGTTTACAGCTTTCTCGTAATTCGATATGATTTTGTTTCTGATGTAAAGGGCTTCAGAAGTTGATTTCATGGGTGAGGCATGAAGTTCAATATTGCTGTTTCCAAAGTAGTTGGTATCAGCTCCTAATGCTAATACCAACTTATCGTAGTGCAAAACTCCAATGTTTGTGCGGATAAATTTCCCTTCATGGACAACTTCCTCAAGCACGGCCATTCTAAAAATCACGTTGTTGGTCTTGTGAAAAATCTTTCTCAGCGGGAAAGATACCGAACTGGGTGACAAGGCCGCGGTAGCGACCTGGTATAGCAGCGGTTGGAACTGATGGTAGTTGTTTTTGTCCAAGAGGACAACCTGATAAGCACTGTTGGCGAGTTTTCTCGCCAATTTCAGTCCTGCAAATCCTGCTCCGACGATTACTATTCTTTGATAAGATGGTTCTGGAATATTAGGGACTGGAAAATTGGGGAGCTCAGCCATAATTTTAAAAGGTATTTGTATAGACAGCTATTCTTGTAACGGCTTTTGATACAGTAAGGTGCTGTTTCTTTAGGATTAAATTCAGCAGGAGTAAGGAAAAGTTTTATTAATTTTACCCAATTAATAAAATAATAAAGAATGGGAAGAGCTTTTGAATTCCGTAAAGAGAGAAAATTTAAGCGGTGGAGCCAGATGTCTAAGGTTTTTACCCGGTTAGGCAAAGAAATTGTGATGGCTGTAAAAGCCGGCGGACCTGACCCTCACAACAATTCTAGACTACGGACCATCATTCAGAACGCCAAAGGTGCTTCCATGCCCAAGGATAGAATTGATTCTGCCATCAAAAGGGCTTCAAACAAAGATGAGAAGGATTATGAAGAGGTGGTATATGAAGGATATGGACCTCATGGTATTGCAGTGATCATTGAAACTTCTACAGACAACATCAACCGTACAGTAGCCAATGTGAGACATTATTTTACTAAATCAGGAGGATCTTTGGGTACTTCTGGTTCGGTAAGTTTTATGTTCAGCAAAAAAGCAGTTTTCCGCTTTGCCCAAAACGACCTTGATCTGGAGGAATTGGAATTGGAGTTGATCGATTGCGGTTTGGAAGAAATAGCTGAAAATGAGGGTGAGCTTTTTGTTTATACTGCTTTTGAAGATTTTGGCAAAATGCAAAAAGGATTAGAAGACCGAAACATAGAAGTCATCAATGCTGATTTTCAGTGGTTTCCTTCCACTACTGTGGAGTTGACTCCAGAGCAAGAAGAGGAAATCAACAAGATGATTGAAAGATTTGAAGAGGATGATGATGTCAATCAGGTTTTTACAAATATGGCGTAATTAATTTTTCACGCTCCGCTATACAGCAGGGCTTAATATGTTTATTTTATTTATAATGAATTTTCCAAAGAGAAAGAATATCCAGCAAGAAAGTAGACAACTACTTGTCATTGTTGGCAGCAGAAATCCAATCAAAATTAGTTGTACCGACGCTGGGTTTCATCAGGCATTAAGCGCGGGTTTTTTGGTAGAAGGGCTGAATGTGAGTTCAGATGTAGATCCTCAGCCTGTCGGTGACAAGCAGACCTTGACTGGAGCGACCAATCGAGCCAAAAATGCCAAGACCATTTTTCCAGAAGCTGATTTTTGGGTAGGCATAGAAGGTGGTGTGGACGAATTGCAGGGTGATATGTATGCATTTGCCTGGGTAGTTGTTTTAGACCGTGAAGGCAAAATGGGTAAAGCTAAAACTTCCACTTTTTTTCTTCCTGAGGCTGTAGCTAAACTGGTTAGAAGTGGGGTGGAATTAGGAGAGGCAGATGATAGGGTTTTTAGAAAAGAAAATTCCAAACAAAATGAAGGTTCAGTGGGCCTCCTGACCAATGGCGTAATTGTTAGAAAAGAATATTATCAACAAGCAGTTGTACTTGCCCTTATTCCTTTCATCAATGAAAAGCTTTATCCAAACAAAGCAATGAGTCATAGATAATTTCAATTAGTTTTAGAATTCAATAGTAATTAGATTTGTATCGTTGATTTAGATAAAGAAAAAAGACATGTTACAAGAATTAGAATCAGATAGTTTGGCTCAAGTAGTACAGGAAAATCCAATTGTAGTGGTTCAGTATGGAGCTACTTGGTGTGGCAACTGTAGGATAATGAAGCCAAAAATGAAAAGGCTTTCAGGAGACTATGAAAATGTGAAATTCCTTTATGTGGATGCTGAGAAATTCCCTGAATCCCGTAAGCTTGCACAAGTGACAAATCTTCCCACTTTTGCTGCGTTTAAAAATGGTCAATTAGTAAATCAAAATCAGACCAATAAAGAAGAAATACTTAAATCCCTGATAGATGAGGTTGCCAATAATTAAACATGTATTAGGCTTTATTGAAGCCAACGACGAAGATTGGGTCAATGAAACAATCGAGCTTCTCGAAAACATGACTGAAATCCCTTCTTTAAAGGACGAGGAGTTGGAGGTAATGGGAGAATTATTGAGTAATTTGTACGGGACACTCGAAGTCAATAAAATGATAAAAGACGGTATGGACAAGAAGGAAGCGTTAAATGCTTTCATGAAGCGAGTTACCGGATCAATAGACAAGTAAAAGAAGCGGAAGTTGCGCCTCACCCCAAAATTTTTATGATGCTAATAGGGCCTAAGTAAGGCCCTATTTTATTTTAGGTTATTCAAAAACTGTGTCAGGGCTGTTTCCCAGTTTGGATGTGCATCCCAAACCGGTCCTATATACAACTCATTTCTTACGAGGAATTTGATGTAGTATTTGACCACTATATCGGTTTTTTCTTCAGGATTATCTACTGTTAATCCCATGCTTTGCATCAGGTCTGCTTCTCTAGCTTCCACCCGCATGAGCACAAACTGTACCCTGTCCCGGATCAATTCAGCATCTGATTTGGGTGTGGTGAGATATTCAACTTGGTGGGGATAAAGTGCCTGAAATATTTTTTCCATTCCCCTTTTTTCTTCGGCTTGTTCAGCTTCTAGAGCAGCTGCTGATTTGCCTAGCATGTCGTAGCGATAAGCGTTTAGGGCTACAGTTTCCCCAGCCGCTCCAGAAAGAGGGATCCCTAACTTAAATACGTCTAGGTTAAGTGGATTTCGGTTCAAAAATCTTCCACCTATAGTACTGGGGCCCATTCCCTGCACAGATTCTTTGGAAGGAAATTCGGGAACATCAAGGACTAAGAGATTTTTGGTTTTTACAGTTTTACCCAAGTTGACAAGATTCTCCTTTAAAGCCTCAAGTGTGTTTGCTTGCATCCCCCAGTTTCCTGATGGATTGATCATGCTTTTGCTACCATTAAATGTACCCATGTGGAGGGCGACTTGTCCTGATGAGGTTCTAGTCAGAATGACAAGGTTAGCGATGAGTCGTTTGCTAAAGGCAGCTGCATAGCCAGCCTGCACTTCTTCTGAGATGGTGATCTCTTCTAATTCATAATAGGCTACTGGATCTCCCCCAGCTTCCAATAGTGCCGGGTGGATTTCATGGGCCAGCTGGGCCCAATTCAATACCGGTCGAGCTTGTGGTGCACTTGAAATTAAGACAACCGATTTTCCTTCCAGAAACCTATCAGGAATGGAATTTTGACCATGTACACGACCAAATATTAGGAGAATTAACAGCGTTGCTGAAATAAATTTCATAATCTGATTTGCCTGCGGGTAATCTGGCGTAATTTTATAGTCTAATTAACGGCCAATTTAAGCTAACAATATGAGAAAGCAATTCTATTTTCTTTTCTTCCTGTCATTGGTTTTACAGTTTGAAGCACTTGCGCAGAAAATTGATAAACAAAAGTTACTACAGGATATTGCTTATTTGGCATCAGATGAACTTGAGGGGAGAAAACCCCTTAGTGAAGGCAGTATTAAAGCCAGAAACTATATCAGGAATAGGTTTCAAAGCCTTGGACTTACCTCCCAGTACACAGGACATTTACAGACATTTGACTTTTATAATCAGCGCGAAAACCGACAGTATTCCCAAGCAGCTAATGTTGTCGGTTTTATCCCAGGTAGCCAGAAAGATGCGCTCATTGTGATCATGGCCCATTACGACCATTTGGGAAAACAGGGTGATCAGATTTACAATGGAGCCGATGATAACGCTTCTGGGACAGCAGCAGTTTTGGCAATTGCCGAGTATTTTTCGAATAACCGCCCAAAGCATTCACTGATGTTTGTAGCCTTAGATGCGGAAGAAATGGGTCATCAAGGTGCAAAAGCCTTAGTAGCAGATTTCCCCTTTCCTCTCAACCAAGTCGTCTTGAATGTGAATATGGATATGGTCAGCAGGAATGAAAACAATGAATTGTATGCTTCCGGTACATATCATTATCCTCACTTAAAGCCACTATTGCAAAAAGTATCAGAACAGCAGGAGAAAATAACGCTGAAATTTGGGCATGATATTCCAGGAACAGGTAAAAACGATTGGACAATGGCCTCGGACCATTCCCAATTTCACCTGAACAAGATTCCTTTTATCTACTTTGGTGTTGAAGACCACCAAGATTACCATAAACCCACTGATACCTTTGAGCATATCAATCCTGACTTTTTCCATGCTTCGGTAGAACTAATTACCGCATTTATTATCGCTGCTGACGAAGGATTGTAAGTAATTAAATTTAAGGATTGATCTTCAGGGGTGCTCAACAAGTAGACCTAAAGGTAAGGTTGCATAACCTATAATTT
>DAIPZN010000047.1:0-33121 GCA_036782195.1 Cyclobacteriaceae bacterium
AATCGACATAAACCCAATTGCCATGTCAGGATTCATTATAGTCAAAAAGGCTTCTAAGTCACTAGGGCGGCTTGAAAGCGCTAAGGAAGTTTTCAGTAAAAAAAGTTATTCCATAACCTCCCAAACCATCGATCTAAAGGATCACGTTCTAGTGCTTTATGAAGACAGTATCTCTTCATATGCCAAAAGCCATCAGGGGCAGGACGGTAATTTCTCTTGTTATTGCGGATTTTTAAGTTTTAACAAATGCACAGGCAAAGATGCTTTGATAGCCATTGAAAGGGAGTTGTCTAAAGGAAGACTACTTGGAGACTTGGAACTGCATGGGAATTATTTTCTCTTGGTGTTTCATGAAGGACAACTTTTGATCACAAGGGATCTTTTCGGTGGATATACTTGCTTTTCGGAGACTGATGGCAATTGGTTCACTTCAAATTTTGTTGCAGCCATGCAACTTATAGAAAAAGTGGAATTCAGTTCACAGGAACTTATAGAGCGTGTGTTTTTTGGATTTGAATTTGGGTTTCAAACCATTGTAAAAGGCATCATCCTAACACCTCCTACTAAAATATTGAATCTTAGTCAGGAATCTCAGATTGCAAAAAGAATTGAAATTCCAGAAATTGAGCACAATTTAGATAAATGTATCTCTCAAAATGCTGCTGTGATCGCTTCAGAATTTGAACTTTACCAAAAATTTGCAGGAAACAAGATCATTGCAGCTCTAAGTGGGGGTTTTGATTCCAGGTTAATGTTAGCAGGTATGCTGCAATCTGGAACTGTACCTGAATTGTATGTATATGGGGTAGATTCAAGTAAGGACGTGAAGGTGGCAAAAAACATCAGTTCCAAAGAAAACCTGACACTTTCTCATATCAACAAATCCTTAGAAGATAGTATGGAGCTCGAAGAAATCCTCCAGACAATCAAGCAAAATTATTGGGATTTGGATGGGGCGAATAACCTCTTTTTAAATAAATCTGAACTGCAGTCAAGAATGGATAGGGCTATTGGTGGAAGACTTGTTTTAAACGGTTCAGGGGGTGAAATATTCAGAGATATTTGGAAATGGGATTTCAAAAAAACAACATGGTTTGAATTGTTTTCAAATTCTTACAATACCGGAGAATTAGAACTTTTCGGAGTCAATGTGCCTGAGTTTTTCAACAACATTGTCTATAAGGTTCAGCAGCAGGCAGCTGATTTCTTCCCGATTAAAGAAACCCTCAGTAGAAGGGAAGCGGAAATGCTATTTTTGATCTATAGGTCCAACTATTATGCTCAAAATAACAACCTGAACAATTACTTCGGAGATGCCACTTTCCCGTTTTTATCTGCCAAGGTGGCTTTAACTTCATTTACTGTTCCATATAATTTTAAGCGGGCAGGTCTTTTCGAAGCAAAATTGATCAAAACACTGCATCCTCGAATAGCTAAGTATCCATCTGAGTATGGTTTTGATTTCTTCAAAGGGCCAGATAAAAAGTCAGTTTTAAAAGAATGGGCATACAGCCAGTTATCCCCATCTTTTAAATCCCAAATTAAAAAGATGCTGTCGTCGAGCAACAAATCTGCCTTTAATACATCGAGAAAGGAGAATACCTATCTTGATGATCAGGTGATCAACGGATTGTTGGGAGATCATCCCCGAATGTCATATACCCTTTTCCAAAATCCGGATAAAATTCTGAACCAAAATATGAAAAGCAGGCTCTTTTCAATGGAACTGATGCACTATATGAATCCGCCCATTTATAAAAGGACCTTACCTGACAGTCCTCAGCTTGCAGTAAAAACCGTAGCATAACTGATTAAGGTCTGAACAATTCCCTAGATTGTCCGTATTCTATAGTTAATCAATTGCTTGGCTTATTTGTGACGGGCTTCCTAGGGATTTGCATCAAAGGATTTTTAATTATTGGCAACTTGTAAATTATTGAACATGATGAACAGCAACAAGAATTCTCTCTATTATCTGTTTTTAATTCCAATTTTGTTTTTGGTTTCTTTTTCAGAAAAAGAATTTATAACAGAAAATTTGGTAAATGGTACAGCAGAAACCCCGCTTGTGGTTGGAACGATTGATCCAATCCAATCATTGGAGGAACTGAATCATTTTATATCAAGAAGCATCAGGTATCCCATAACATCGAGAACGGCCGGCGAAACAGGGCAGGTTGTGCTTTTTGCCAAGGTCGATGCGAGTGGAAATATTATGTCGGTTTCGACCGAACAGCCAGAAGATGGGTTTGTAGAATTAAAAAAAATATCAATTATCGGTTATTCAGCAAAAGATCAACCAAAGCCGGAAAAGATCCATTCATCCAACCATGAAAATCTGGTGGAAGAAGCAAAAAGGGTAGTCAGTTCTTTTCCAGAATTGGATGTGCCGGAATTGGTAGATCAGACAGTACGGTTTCAGTTCGATTTCGATTTGAGATAATTTTGAAATTTCAAATTGTAACAAAGGGCAGCACAATTGCTGCCCTTTGTTATTTACATCCGGTTTTTCAACTTTATTGATTTCAGCATATTCGAAAATCGAATAACCTTAGATGTATCATCTGTTTTAGTTAAAGCACCCTTCTTTAAGCTCAAAATTTCTCTCCCTAAAGAGAATTTTGTTTACATTGTCAACCTGCCTTTCGAGCAAGCAGAGGGTTTTGAATTTGAACATGTAATTTTTATTTCCATAGATGAAGGGCATTTTCAAAATGAAAATATCATTGCCCATTAAAGATGGAAGGGAGATGAACAAAAGCTGCTACTCCCAAACCCTAAATTGACCAGAAAAAAGGTAGATTTTGTTATGATTGAACTTAAAAATGTATTGGGAAGTAAAATGAGATCACTTCCCGATACAAAACTTACTAAAAATATTCTCTAACAAGTCATCAGTCGTAATTTCTCCGGTGATCTCGCCGAGGTAGTGCAGGGACCTGCGGATATCCATGGCCAAAAAGTCATTGCTGATCTCACTGTCTAAGCCAACCAATACATCTAAAAGTGATTGACGGGTTCTAACAAGGCTGTCGTAGTGCCGTATATTGGTGACAATGGTATTTCCTGTCCTGAATTTATCCGCATTAACCAGCTCCAATATCCTGTTTCGTAGGCTATCCAGATTCTCTTTTTGGCCTGCAGAAATAAATAAGGTGTCTGGATGGGCTGTGCGGATCTGCTCCATTAAAGTGACGGCTGCTTTATCCGTCTTGTTTGCAATCTTGACAAACGGAACTCCCAAGGCTTCCAATTCCACTACATCTGCATTGACCGCAGCTAGATCTGTGTCACTGAGGTCAAACAGGTAAAGAATCAAAGAGGCGGTTTTCATTTTTTCCCTCGTCCTGCTGACACCGATGGCTTCAATGGTATCAGTGGTTTCCCGGAGACCGGCTGTATCGATAAAGCGGAAGATAATCCCGCCGATGTTCAGTTCGTCTTCTATAAAATCCCTCGTGGTTCCTGCTATTTCGGAAACAATTGCTTTTTCCTCATTCAACAGCGCATTCAAAAGGGTAGACTTGCCTGCATTCGGCTTGCCAGCGATGACCGTAGGTACCCCATTTTTGATCACATTGCCCAATTCGAAGCTGCTGATCAAGGTTTCAATAGCCCGCAAAAGCCGCTCCACCAACACACCTAATGCACTTCTGCTGGCAAATTCCACATCTTCTTCAGCAAAGTCCAGCTCCAATTCAATCATGGAGGCAAAGTGGATCAGCTCGCTTCTGAGTTGACTGATCTCGCCCGAAAACCCCCCACGCATCTGATTGATGGCAGCTTGATGGGATGCCTCAGAGTCAGAGTGGATCAGGTCCGCTACTGCCTCTGCCTGCGCAAGGTCAAATTGCCCATTAAGAAATGCCCTTTGGGTAAATTCCCCAGGCTTGGCTGGCCTTGCACCCTGACGGATCAGCAGCCGGATAACCTGATTGACAATGTATGAAGAGCCATGGGTGGATATCTCCACCACATTTTCCTTGGTAAAGGACTTTGGGGCAACAAATAGAGACACCAAAACTTCGTCAATGATCTTTTCACCATCCCTTATGGTACCAAAATGAATGGTGTGGGAGGGTTGTTTTTCTAGGTCTTTGCCTTTGAATACGCTGTTGGTAATTCGGATGGCATCATTGCCAGAAAGTCGGATCACAGCAATTGCGCCTACACCTTGAGGTGTCGCCAGGGCAATGATGGTTTCCGCTTTGGAATCAAAATTGGATGACATGTATTTATTTAGAGAATTTTTCCATCAGCGCATTCAATCCTGCAAGGAAAGGCTGAGGCTCACGGTAACCGGGAAGCTGTGTGATATTTTCCATCAAAGGGTCCATAATCACAAAATTTGGATAGGAATTGACACGCATAGCCTTTGCCATACTTGCCTCTGTATATTCTTTTCCTTTAAAATTGAATTTCTTTTTGGTGTCTTCTGCGTTCAACTTGACAGGATAGAAATGTTCATTGATGTATGCAATGACTTTTGCATCTGTAAAGGTGTCTTTGTCCATTTTCTTGCACCATCCGCACCAGTCGGTATAGACATCAACAATGATCATTTTAGGGTTGTTGGTTGTTTTAGCCGCTGCTTCTTCAAAAGTCAACCAGTTGATTTTGCTCTGCGCCTGAACGCCGCTGTAGCTGCTCAATAAAAAAATACAGATAGTCAGGAGTTTTTTCATTTGTTTACTGTTTTGTACTCGGATTTAAAACGGCTTTCCGCTCAAGGAAGTTCATGACAGTGATTTTGCAAAGCTTTTGACAGGCATTTATTCCATCACCATGATATTTGCCGCTACATCTTTGGACATAAAGATAGCTTTTTTGTTGTCAACAAGTATCTCTACAGAACCATCGAATTCAACTTTATCAGTCATTTTAACTTTTGCACCGATATAGGCACCTACTTTGTCCAGGTAACGAAGGAATGCCGCACTACTGTCTTTGACGGCTACTATTTGCCCTACAGCATTGAGGTTCATCTCGCCAAGGGAAATTCGTGGACGGACCCGGACTTCTCCATATTCATCTGGAATAGGATCTCCATAGGGATCGAATTTCGGATAACCTAAATAGGCATCCAACTTTTGAATCAATAGGGGGCTTTTGATATGCTCAAGGTCATCAGCAATGCCGTGAACTTCCTCCCAGGTAAAGTTCAATTTGTTGACCAAAAATACTTCCCAAAGTTTCTGCTTACGGATGGTTTGTAGCGCAGCTTGCTTTCCGGATTCTGTGATGTGGACACCATAATACTTCCGGTATTCAATCACTGCTTTTTCGCCCAACTTCCGAAGCATATCACTGACAGAAGCAGGTTTGGTCTTGGTCTCCGCTGCAATGTCGTTGGTAGATACCCCCTTGGTTCCTCCCTCAGACAGGAGATAGATGGCTTTCAGATAGTTCTCTTCAGCTGCACTTAAAATCATGTTGGTTTAGTCGAAATGGAGGGCAAATATATGTTTTAGACCAACCTAAAAAAAATATTTTTTCAATCTAAATCACGTGTGGATAACTGATTTTACCTTGTGTTTAATCTTTTAGACAAGCCTAAAATTTAATATACAACAGTCTAAAAATGATGATAAATAATTGATTTATAATGCTTTATTTATGCGCTAATTCAATAAATCTTCGGCTTTAAGCAGATGATGAACGGTTTCCTAATGGGTAGTAATGGTTTCCCAAATCCTTTGCATGTGGATAAGTTGAGGCAAAAAAAATCCCGCCAGTTTGGTTGGCGGGATTCATGAGTAGGGTAGGTTATTTCTTTGGGAGGCTCTCTAGGATCTTGGCGATCAACTCGGCTTTATCCTCATTGTTGATCCATCGTGTCACCACCAAAAGATCATTCTCGGGATCAACATAGACCATATTGGTACCTGCACCTAGATGAAAAAACGCCGATTCTGGAGCTGCCGGGATTTCTTTTTTGCCGGTGTTGAGAAAGAAATTCATAAACCCATAATTAGGCTGCACATCAGTCGGTGTTTTGGCTTTGGAGATCCACGTTGCTGAAATCACTTGTTTGCCTGCCCAATTGCCATTTTTCATGGTCAAGTAGCCAAATCTTGCTTGGTCATAGGCATTGATCATCAATCCTCCGCCCCAATGGGATCCGCCACTTACAGATTGTACGATCATTCCGTCAAGCACGATATATGAGTTTTCGTAACCTGTCCATCTCCATGTTGGGCTGGCTCCTATAGGGTCCATAAGGTGTTCCTTAAGCACCTGTGGTAACGGTTTTCTCCAAACATTCAGAAGTGCCAAAGCCAAAACATTGACCCTGGTATCATTGTATTTGTAGACGGTGCCAGGGGCATGTCTTTCCCTAGTCAACCAGTCTGATGAACTTCCTTGCGGCCTATCTGCCCAATCTGGCTTTCCCCATAAGGTACCTTCCCAGTCGGATGTTTGCCTCAACAGGTGTTCCCAAGTGATTTTCTTGTTGTGGGGTGTGTCAAATAGTTCAAATACATCCTGTTCCTGTAAATGATCGGCCTTGTTGACAAGTGCTTTATGGGGATCGTAGGGAATGATAGGTCCCATATAAGGATGTACCAAGTCTTTTTCGCTCTTGATCAGCTGCCTGTCTACGGCTAGGCCTGCAGTGGCTGTCAAGAAACTTTTGGCGACACTGAAAGTTAGATCCACTCGGCTTGGATCTCCCCATTTGCCGACAATATAGCCTTTGTAGATAATCAACCCATTTGCCTCGCCTCGATCCTTCATTGGCCCCACCGGATAACCAAAAGGTTCTCTTCCAAAGGCACTTTGATAATGTGCCAGCTTCAGGTTTTTATCTGCTTGACTTTCTTTTTCTTTGGCAAAGGAAATCGCTGCCTCAAGTTTCCGGGCATCTATGCCAAGCGAAGTTGGCGCCTTTTCATCCCATTGTCCGGCAGGAGGGAAGTAAGCTTGTTGCGCTTGTGCGCCTGCAAATAGAAACAGGAAAATTGCACCAGCTGAATATTGCTTCAAGTTCATGTGGATGTTTTTTGGGGTTAAGATAAGGCTTGATTACCTTGATGTAAAAGCCAATTACAGGATAATCTACAAAAGCCTGTTGATTGGTGCTGATGCAAAAGTATTCATCAGAAATAAACAATTTGGCGTGAATTTGGTCTTAAAATTAGACCCAACAAAGAAGAAAAAACATGAATGCCCATGAGACCCTTCTCACACAGGGGGACGATTATGAAAGGGCATTCCATGTGACCATTAAAAACGAAATTAAACACATGAATATTTACATCATTGGCGCAGGCGTCTCTGGTTTGGTAGCCGCCTATGAACTCGAGCGAGCAGGATTAAGGCCTACAATTTTGGAAGCATCCAATACTGTAGGTGGTAGAATTAAAACTGATGAAGTGGATGGCTACCTCTTAGACAGAGGTTTTCAGGTGTTGCTGACAAGCTATCCTGAAGCAATGCGCTACTTGGACTATCCTGCCTTAGACCTACAGTATTTTGAACCAGGGGCCATCCTCTACAAGCCGGGCAATAGCATCCCTGTATATGATCCGCTAAGGCAACCGTCTAAGTTGCTCAATATGGCCCTTTCTCCAATAGGCTCCTGGAAGGACAAATACCTGATGTACAAATTGACTAGTTCTCTGAAAAAAAGTACTCCAGATCAACTGTTTTCAGAACCTTCCATGTCAACTATATCCTTTTTAAAGGGCTTCGGTTTTTCAGATAAGATCATCAACCTCTTCTTCAAGCCTTTTTTCAAAGGGATTTTTCTGGAAAATGACCTGCATACCAGTTCAAGGATGTTCAAATTTGTTATGAAAATGTTTGCTGAAGGCAATGCTGCAGTCCCGCGCATGGGCATGCAGGCCATCCCTTTTCAGTTGAAAAGCAAATTGATTCAAACCCAATTCAGGTTTGATACCTTGGTTGAATCGGTGCAAGGCAACACCATCAAACTAGAATCAGGAGAGACTATTCATGCTGACAAAATCATCGTGGCTACAAAACCGGATACTATTATTTCGCAGCTTCAAGGCCAGGTAAACAAATCGAAGCGGGTGATCAATATGTATTTTACCCTGGCTCATTCTTTCATAGCTAGCCCCACTTTGGGCCTAGTGCCTGATGAACAGTTTTTGGTAAATAATTTGGTCTTTATGACTGATGTAAGTAAAGAGTATGCTCGCACTGGTAGGGCGCTTCTTTCTGTCAGCATTACCAAAGATGTCGTTGCAGATGAGCAACTTGTGAAAATGGTTACTGTTGAATTAGAGGCGTTGACTGGAATTCAAGCCTCGTTTTTTGAGTTGCTGAAAATCTATGACATCCCAGAGGCACTTCCTGATCTTGAGGATCTGAGTTACACAGTAAATCCAGGTCAGACCAAGTTGATGGACCATGTATATCTTGCAGGTGACTACTTGCTCAATGGGTCGATCAATGGTGCCATGACGGCTGGAAGAAAGGCTGCAGAAGCTGTTATTTTAAGCCTAAGCCCAACTTACTAATTGAAGAAGACGGTTGTAATTGCAGGAGCAGGAGGATATATTGGGAGATGGTTTATCAGCCATTTCAAATCCAAGTATAGGATTATTGCGCTAACAAGAAGAAAGGTCACCGAGAATCCAGATCCAAATGTAGAATGGAGGCAGGTGGAGCTTTTTTCCATCACATCCACTACAGAAGCGCTTCAAGGAGCTGATTTTGCCTTATACCTTATCCATTCCATGTCTGCTTTGACCAGACTCAATCAAGGGAGTTTTGAAGACACTGACTTGCTTTTGGCTGATAATTTTGCCAGGGCAGCTGAGGCTGTGGGTATCAGACAGATCGTCTACATGGGTGGGATCCTGCCAAAAGAAGTTGCCGTCGAAAACATGTCCATACACCTGCGCAGTAGGCTGGAGGTGGAGCGGGCTTTGGGAAGCTGCAAGGTACCTGTAACCGCACTTCGGGCGGGTATTGTGGTTGGTCCGGGAGGATCTTCTTTTCAGATGATTTACAACCTCGTCCGTAAGCTTCCCATCCTGATGTGTCCCAAATGGACGTTGTCGGAGATTCAGTCTATTTCCCTTAGGGACACGATGACCATTATTGACTGCTGTTTAGGCAATGCTGATGTTTATGGTAGGGCTTTTGAAATCGGAAGCCCGGAAGTGCTGTCTTACAAGGAAATGCTGGAGCAGACCGCCGAAGTGATGGGTAAAAAGCGCATTATCTTTTCTGTTCCCCTGTTCTCGGTAGGATTATCAAAGCTTTGGGTAAGTTTCTTTGGGGAGACTTCCCCAACTTTGGTCTCACCGTTGGTGGAAAGCCTCAAGCATACGCTGACAATCTCAGATGACCTTGCATTTAATGTCATTGACATCCCATACCTCAATTACCGGGAGAGCGTATTTGAAGCATTTAATTCAACGGAAAAACCTGCAGAACTTCCCAAATTCGGCAATGACCGTACAGTTAAAAATACGGTCAGATCTATTCAGCGCCTTCCGAATACCCGCCACAAGAGTGCCTTGTGGACAGCCAACCGATACAAAGTATGGCTGCCCAAATTTTTCCGCTTTATGATCAATGCCAAGAAAGATGGAAATGGGCAGATCGGCTTTTACCTGCTCCAAAGCAATTCTCCCATGTTGCAGTTGACCTATATTCCCGATAGGAGCGACCGCAAAAGGCAGTTGTTTTACATATCAGGCGGTTGGCTGGTCCGTAGGTTTGACTATGGTTGGCTGGAATTCAGGGAAGTGTTGCAGGGAGATTATATGATCAGTGCCATCCATGAGTTTGTGCCCCGGCTCCCATGGCTGATCTATGTGAACACTCAGGCCAAAATCCATCTTTGGGTGATGAACCGCTTCAAAAAATACCTCGAAAAGTTCAGAGAATGATGTAAGTTTGCATGCTGAAGACAGGTAGTACATGCCTGCCTTTGTTTAAGGATAGATACCTTACCATGAGAAAAACATTTGAATTACAGTTAAGGCCAGAAGAGGCCTATGATCCCGATATGTTCAGGGCCGTGGTCTGCAGAAAAGCGGGTATTGCCCCCACAGATCCACAGGCACATGTAAGGCAGACCCGACGCTCCATCGATGCGAGAGGCAGACAGGTCAGGGTCAATGTGTCCGCCGAACTTTTTTATAATGAGGATCCCGTTTCCCTGATCAACACGCCCAAAGCCTATCAAAACGTCTCCAAAGCAGAAGCCATCATCATTGTCGGTGCAGGTCCTGCGGGATTGTTTGCCGCGCTAAGGGCCATAGAGCTCGGCGTCAAACCTATTGTCATTGAAAGGGGTAAGGATGTCAGAAGCAGGAGAAGGGACCTTGCTGCCATCAACAAAGACCATATTGTCAACCCGGAGTCCAATTACTGCTTTGGTGAGGGCGGGGCAGGGACCTATTCAGATGGCAAATTGTACACCCGCTCCAAAAAGCGCGGCGATATCCGCAGGATCATGGAAATCCTCGTGGCCCATGGCGCTACTGAAGATATCCTGGTAGATGCCCATCCCCATATCGGAACCAACAAGTTGCCCGTCTTGGTGGCCGCTTTGAGGGAAAGTATTCTGGCTGCAGGCGGCGAGGTGCTTTTTGATACGAAGGTGACGGACTTGGTCATTGAGAGTGATGAGCTGAAAGGTGTGATCACCCAAAACGGTGACCAGATCATGGGCAAGGGTGTAATTTTGGCAACAGGCCATTCCGCTAGGGATATATTTGAGCTGTTGCATCAAAAGGAAGTCCTGATAGAAGCCAAGCCATTTGCCTTGGGTGTAAGGGTAGAGCACAGCCAAAACCTGATCGACAGGATCCAGTACCATTGTGAGGTGGACCGTGGGCCCTACCTACCGGCCTCTTCCTATGCCTTGGTCCATCAGACGCAGTTTAAAGGCAAGCAGAGGGGCGCATTTTCATTTTGCATGTGTCCGGGTGGATTTATCGTTCCGGCAGCCACAGCTCCGGGAGAACTAGTAGTCAACGGCATGAGTCCGAGTAGGAGGGATAGTAAGTTTGCCAATTCGGGAATGGTCGTAGCTGTGGAGCTGGAAGACCTCCCGCAATACCAAAAATATGGACCTTTGGCAGCCATGCATTTTCAGGCTGAAGTAGAAAGAAAAGCCTGGGAAAAGGGAGGGAAAACACAGACCGCACCCGCCCAAAGATTGGTGGATTTTGTTGAAAAAAGGGTGAGTTCTACTTTGTTGGATACCTCATATCAACCTGGTCTTAAATCAGTTGACATGCATCAGGTATTGCCTGACTTTATAGGCGAAAGGTTAAGGCAGGCCTTTGTGGCATTTGGGCAGAAGATGCGTGGTTACCTCACCAATGAAGCGCAGCTGATAGGTGTAGAAAGCCGCACTTCTTCTCCGGTACGGATTCCCAGAGACAGGGATTCGTTTGAGCATCCTGTTCTGAAAAGGCTGTATCCCTGCGGTGAAGGCGCCGGTTATGCAGGCGGTATCGTCTCAGCAGCCATGGATGGGGAAAGGTGTGCGGAGAAGCTGATTGAGCAGTATGTGGTAAGTTAAATTTGCCACTAAGACACGAAGGCACAAAGGTTTTTTGCATGATGCAGAGGCGGTAAAGTCTGTTTTCATTACATTCTTGGTGCCCGTGCCTGCCGGCAGGCAGGTTAGCGTCTTTGTGACCATCCATTTTCTGCCACGAAGGCACGAAGAAAAAAAGTACTTTCGCATGACGCAGCATGTCTTTTTCATTACATTCTTGGTGCCTTAGCGTCTTTGTGGCTATCTAATTTCGCCACTAAGGCACGATGACACAAAGTTTATTTTAAACATGCCAACAGACTCAGAGGCAAACAATTATAAAATGTTTTGTGACTTTGTGTCTTTGTGGCACAAAAATTTGCGTCTCTCCGGGATAATTTCAGCTTTTTGTCAGGCTATACCTGTCTTCCCAAAGTTGCCTTCCTCCTTCATAAAGGGATTTGTTTGCCAGAGCTACAGTGATGGCTGTTTCTCCGCCGTTATATACATTGGCATGGGGGAGGCTCTTTTCGGTAAGGCACCTGTGGAAATCCTCCAGCGCATAGACTGAGCCGTCTTTCAATTTCTCATCAATGATTTTGACGCCTTTTTTGTCTTCCGCCCAGACCAGCTTGGTCGCACCCGAAACACCGTCCACATGCTCTAGTTCAGTTTTGATATCAGGCTCCGGATAGAAGATCCCGTCATTGGTCAGCAGGGCCACCATACCCCTGGTGCCTTTGATCTTGAAGGAATAGCCGTCATATTGATTGCCGCAGGTCGCACCGAAGTTGCCGATCATGCCGTCATTCCCATAGCGCAGGCCTACCTGTACATTGTCAAAGGTTTCTCTTCCGTCTTTAAAGTAGTCGATACCGCCAATCCCATAGATTTCTGTCGGACGGGTATCAAAGGCCCAGTTGATAAAGTCAATCTGATGGGACAGGAGCTCCGCAACCAGCCCTCCGGAATATTCCCGGTACATGCGCCAGTTGATCTGTCTCTCCAGCTCAGGACTTGGAACTTCTCTTCTCCAGTTGCCATTTCGGTCCCATCTCGCCTCAATCTGGGTTACCTTACCCAGATAGCCGTTTTTGATCATTTCCTTTACCTTGAAATAAAGTGGACTATACCGGTATTGATGTCCGATCTGAATGACCTGCTTGGGATACTTTTTGGCTAGATCGGTAAATGCAATGGATTCCTCAACGGTAAAGGCCATGGTCTTTTCCTGGAAAAGGTGTTTTCCGGATTCCAGTACTGCCTTGGCATGCGTCAGGTGCATGTATAGCGGGGTAGCCACCAATATCACATCCAGCTCCTTGTCTTCTAAGAGCTTTCTATGATCCGTGTGGTAAGTCAGTTTGTTGCCAAATTTCTTTTTAGCATTATCCAATCTGAATTGTAAATTGTCACAGATTGAAGTCACTTCAAAACGGCCAGGCATGTCTAGAAGTGTCCTATGAAGTCCAGAGCCTCTGTCTCCATATCCCAAAATGCCCATTTTGAAAACTTTATCTTTTGCTGTACCAGCTACTGAAATTCCCATAGGCAAAGCCGTACCTACGGCCAATAGGCTGCTTAATCTGACAAAATCTCTTCTATCCACTTTTTCTCAATTTTAAGTTTTCAATATAAAAAAATACCCTATGCTCTTCAAAAGGAACTATAAAAAGATCGAAACATTTATATAGTTGGTATGCTTTTCACATCAGTGGAGGCCACCTAGAAAACCCGACAATTCCTGACAGAGGGTAAAATCCAATCTAAAACCTTTCCTCAAAATCATTAGCTTTACCGAAATCATGGAATTTGCAATAGTAGATATAGAAACCACAGGAGGAAATCCAAATCATGGAGGCATTACGGAAATTGCCGTACTGGTTCATGATGGAAATCAAGTACTGGAAACCTATCAAACATTGGTAAATCCAGAGCGAATAATTCCTGGCTTTATCACTGGTCTTACCGGCATAGATCAGGAGATGGTAGCTGATGCTCCTACTTTTGCTGAAATTTCTGATGAACTTTATAAATTACTGAAAAACAGAGTATTTATAGCGCATAATGTAAACTTTGACTATAGCTTTATTAGGGAAGCTTTTTTGAAATGCAACATTCTTTTTGATTCCCCAAAAGCTTGTACAGTTAGGTTAAGCAGAAAAGCTTTTCCAGGATATAAGTCTTACAGTCTTGGCCGACTCTGTGAGCAGTTGGAGATTCCGATTTCAGCAAGGCATAGGGCCTATGGAGATGCGGCAGCCACTGCTGAGCTATTTGCTAAAATTTATGCACAAGACCCAAACATCATCCTGCAGACGCTTAAAAAGAAAAATGGAGAGACATTTTTACCTTCAAACATCAGCCAAGAAAAATTTCTGAGCATTCCAGAAGCTACAGGCATTTATTACTTTCATGATGCAAAAGGGCAGGTTATCTATGTTGGTAAAGCACTCAATATCCGTCAAAGGTTCAAAGGGCACTTTTCGGGAAATACCAAAGAAAAAGGCAAACTTGAACTGAAGTCAGAAATTCATGATGTTTCTTGGCAGTTAACCGGAAGTGAGTTTTTAGCCTATTTGGTGGAATTGGTTGAAATCAAGCGCTTGTGGCCCAAATACAACAGGGCCCAGAAATTCAGTTCCAGTTCTTGGGGTTTGATTCAATATGAGGACAATCAGGGTTATATCCGTTTTCAGGTGGCTAAAAATAAAGCTGGTTTTGAACCTGTTTACCATTTTGAAAATCACTCACAAGGTTGGAAGTTCATGATGGACCAAATTGAAGCCTACGAACTTTGCCCCAAATTGAGCGGAATCCAAAAAGCTCCTGCAGCATGTTATGATTATGCGATTCACAAATGCAAAGGAGCCTGTTGCGGCAAAGAAGATCCGGATGCCTACAATAGCCGTGTCAAGGTCATGCTCGAAAACCTAGAACATCAAAATGGTAATTTGCTGATCCGCGACCAAGGAAGATCCAAAGCAGAGGCCGCAGCTTTGTATTTTGAAAAAGGAGTTTTTGCAGGTTTTGCATTTGTGGATCAAGAAGCTGATGCCATGGAACCTGAAGCTGTCCTTGATCTTTTGCAAAAAGTGAAGCCACATCAGGAATCTAAGTATATTCTAAGGTCTTTTATTCCTACCATACCTTTGAACAGAATTCAATTGATTTGATTTCACCATGTCTCGATCACCCGGATAATGCTCCTGATGCCTAAAAGCAAGGTGATGAACCAAATCCCAAAGCTCAGGATGTTCCAATACCAGGTATTGGTATTTTTGCCTAAGACCGCCTTTCTATTGATCAGCCATAAAATGTATGCACTCAAAAGCGGTAGCAGTATTCCGTTTGCAAGTTGTGCAGAAGTGATCAGCTGTACAGGTTTTATCCCAAAAGAAGCAAAGACCATCCCTAAGCCCCAAATGGAGCACATGCTGATGCGCATTGGGATTGAAGATAGGTTTGTATTCCAACCAAAACAGCCTACTACAACCAACGATCCCGCAAGAGGTGCTGTAATGGCTGAGGTTATTCCAGCTGCAAAGAGGCCAAAGGCCATAGAATAAGTTGCCATTGGTCCTAATAGTGGCTCCAAGCCTACAGCGAGATCTGCTGCATTGGTGACTTGGACTGCTTTGCCTGCTGCCGCTACCACGACAATAGCCATGGAAACCAATCCTCCCAATAAAACAGCTGTGGCCGTATCCACCCTGACATAGTGTAAATCAGTTTTGTTTTGCCACTTCTTGGCAACAAGAGATGCATGTAAAAACAGGTTGTATGGAACCACAGTAGTACCGACTAGGGCAACTACCGTTATGATATTCTCCGATCTGATTGATGGGACAAAACCTTTTATCAAAAGCCAAAAATCCGGCTTGACCATACCTGCTGTAATCAAAAAAGCCAGACTCATCAGGACAACTAGGCCAGTCAGATATCTGGTAATGGCGGTATAGCTGCCGCTCATTAAAAGGAGTAGAGCCAAAAGCCCTATAAGGATATTGAGAAATTCGATATTTAGTGGTCCTAACTGCAATGATTTAATGGGAAAAAGCGCTGCAATCCCCAAAGCACCTCCGCTGATATTTCCTGCTTCGTAGGCAGCATTTCCCACCACTATTGCCATTAGTATCAACCCAATGGATAAGCTTTTGACCCATTTGGTATGTAAGTTATCCATCAAAACTTCCATAAGTCCTTTTTGGTGAAATAGGGCTATCCTGGCAGCCATTTCCTGAAGCACTATGGTGGCCAACATGGACAAACCTAAAGCCCAAAGCAGTTCATACCCAAATCCAACACCTGCTAAAGTACAGACTGTCACTGTTCCTGGGCCGATGAATGCAGCAGCTACAAGAGGGCCAGGCCCAAGATATTTCTTCCAGTTTGGGTTCATGGGGCCTGCTGTAAGGCATATACAGCAAAGCTCCCAAGCCAGTGTGTCCCTTCGTAATTGTCGTCTACGATAGATGGGAGGGAGTAGCTTACATGTGCATTGGCGATAGGAAGCAAATGGTCGTACTTATCTGGAAATTGTCGGATCAATCCATAAATAACCCATGCTCGGCTAAAGTTCAATCCATCAAGATGGACCAATTTGCCATCAGTCCTGTCGCTGACTTTACCCGGCTGAAGTGTAAAGTCTGGAGAGTTAAGTTCTGGCATGAATTTCCCCAACCAAATTTCAAATTCCTGTGCATCCATCACTTTGCGCATGATGTCCAGTTCCTGAAAACATGGAGACAAGAAGTCAAAGCCACTCGGTTCCCAGCCCAATGGACAGCCTTGGTCATTCCCAAACCAATACTTGGCTCTGCTTTTGATTAGATCCTTAAGTTGTGAATGATTGGTTGTTTGGGCAAAATCATAAGCCAATGAAAGACCAAAAGCAATGTTGGTATGTTCGCCAACACGTATAGGATAGATTAGTTTGGGCAAAAACTCAAGGTATTTTTCAACCATAAGCGAAGTGAGCGGCTGTAAATTAGCTTCAAGTTGGCGTGCAAGAGGATCATTCCATAAGTGCAATTCTTCAGCAAGTTTCAATACCCATGCCCAACCATAGGTTCTTTCAAAGCTGCTGTTTTGGGGCATACCAAAATAAGCGACTTCTGCAGCAATGTTTGCTGATGATAAATTCTCCCCGAGCTTCTGTCTGATCAGTTCTCCTTGTGCTAAGTCAGGAAATTGGCGTAATAAACTCACCAACATCCAATGCCCATGTACACTTGAATGCCAGTCAAAACACCCGTAAAATGCCGGATGGAGTGCTTTTGGCCCTTTCAAATAGGATTCGTTTTCAAGCGTTTGGTTCAACTTATTGGGATACTCAACTTGCATACAATGCAGCGGCAGTGCCGCGAGGCGATTTGCTTCAGCAAGCGTAAGTTTTATGCCATCCATTTTGTTTTGACTGCGAACGGTACAGCTGAGTGCAACAAAAATAAGTAGACCAATGTTGAGCAGGTGGCGGTTCATGTTTTAGGATTTTTGTGCTGAATATAGACAAGTTCGGTGTATTTTGCTCAGTGGAAAATTTTAAAAGGCTTCCCCAATTTCTCACTTAATTGTTTTTGCCAACAAAGTATGTCCTGACAAGGCATCACATATTGCTTATGAAAACAGTAAAGACTGTATTGTATGTATTAATTCTGTCAGTCCTCGGAGTGATTTTAGTCTTGGTGATTTCATACCGATCAGATCTTTCTCCAGCATTGCTTGTAGAAAAATATTCGGGGCCATCATCTTATTTCCTGAAAGTCAACGACATGAATGTTCATGTTCAAGTCAAAGGAGAAGGTGAGGCAATTTTTTTATTACATGGAAGCTTTTCCTCATCGCATACCTGGGAAGCATGGGAGCAGGAGCTCAACCCTTATTTCATGACCATTTCTATAGACTTGCCCGGTCATGGCCTAACAGGTCCTGACCCTCAAAAGCGGTATCAGATTGCGGATTTTGCCGATTTGGTGTTTGAAGTAGCCTCTCAATTGGGAATAAGAGAATTTCATGTTGCAGGGAATTCTATGGGTGGAGAAGTGGCACTTGCTATGGCCACACGATTTCCGGAACGCATACTTAGCCTTAATTTAATCGATGCAGCTGGTGCTCCTCAGGTGAAGGAAATGACCAAAGCAAGTGGGAGACCCTGGATATTTTACCTTGCCGAAAGTAGGCTTTTTGGTGGTATCCTATTAAAATGTACCCCAAGAATTTTATTTTCAATGAATCTCCGGCAAGTTTATTCCGATCAAAAATCCATAACAGCTGAGCAAGTTGACAGGTATTATGAATTGATGAGACGACGCGGCAACAGGCAGGCCACCATAGACCGGATGGCACAGCGAAAAGGTGCTGTCTATGATTTTTCCCAACTCAAAATGCCAGTATTGATCATGTGGGGAGAGGAGGACAACTGGATTTCTCCTGCCAATGCGGAACGTTTTTCGGAAGCTATACCTAGTGCCATTGTCAAATTGTATCCCAAAGTTGGTCATGTACCAATGGAAGAAAGTCCGACTGAGACTGTCGGAGATTACTTGGGCTTTCTCGGAATTCAGGCGGATGTAGACTATTTTTCCGCACCTAAATATTACAGTTATGGAAATTCCAATGCTTATCCCTGTTTTTCTAGTAACCTTGATAGGGCTATGCCTATGGATCATCAGAAAGCTTTCTGATCATAGTCAACAGCGGGAATTTCAGCAGCAGGTTATTTCCCAACTTCAACAGGACCTAGCACGGCAGATGCAGGCAAACCGCCAAGAAATGAATGCTATGCTTTTGCAGCAGTTTACGATGGTGTTTGACACCCTCAGGGGCAATGCAAAGGAACAAGCAGAGGTAATGCGTGAATTTGGAAAACTTTTCAGGGAAAATGTCCGTGAGTTCAATGAACTCCAAAGGGAAAAATTCCAGGAACTCGTGCACAAGCAGGAAAAGATGGTGCAGGCCACTGAAGAGAAGTTGGAAAAAATGCGGGAAACAGTAGATGAAAAACTTCAAAAGACCTTAGAGACCAGATTGGGCCAGTCTTTTGAGTTGGTCACGAACCAACTTTTGGCAGTACAAAAAGGATTGGGTGAGATGCAAAATCTGGCCGTTGGTGTTGGAGATCTGAAGCGGGTATTGAGCAATGTCAAAAGCAGAGGCATCATGGGGGAGTACCAATTACAGGCCATTCTGGAAAATGTTTTGTCTCCTGAGCAATATGCATGCAACGTTGCCTTAAGGGCAGGTTCAGCAGAACGGGTGGAATTCGCAGTCAAAATGCCTGGAGGAACCGGTGATTCAGCCATTTATCTTCCCATAGATGCAAAGTTTCCTCAGGAAAGTTATTATCGACTACTGGATGCCTATGAAATTGGAGACAAGGTATTGATTGATTTGGCAAGGGTTGAATTATTTAAAGCCGTCAAAAAAGCTGCGCAGGACATTTCCGGAAAATATTTGCAACCTCCGCATACTACGGACTTTGCGCTGATGTTTTTGCCAATGGAAAGCTTATATGCCGAAATCATCCGTGATCCTGCCTTAGCGCAGTGTCTGCAAAGGGATTATAAGGTAGTGGTGACAGGTCCTACAACCCTCGCAGCAATGTTGAACAGCCTTCAAATGGGTTTTAGGACATTGGCTATTCAGCAGCGAAGCGCTGAGGTCTGGAAGGTTTTGGGTGCTGTAAAAATGGAATTCTCCAAATTTGGAGAGCTCATCACCAAAGCCCAGAAAAAACTCCATGAAGCCCACAATGACCTGGACACACTTGTGGGAACGCGAACAAGGGTGATTCAGCGGAAGCTGAAAGAAATTGAAGAACTCCCTGAGGAAGAGGGGAAAAACTTATTGGAACAATGAAATTGAAAATTTTGCTTGCTATCCTCATGTTATGCTTTCTGAACAGGAGTTTTGGACAGAAAGTATATGATGTAGAGCCAGATGTGCGTGATAAATCTGTATTTGTCAACAATACAGCTTTGGAAATGATCGAAAAAGGAGATTATGAACTGGCTGCTAAAATTCTGGAAAGGGTAGTGGAGACCGATCCCTCATTTCATCCTGCGTATTTGAATTTTTATAGATCCGGCGGTCAACTTCCAGAGTGGCAGGCAAAAGTAGAAAAAGTCCTACGCTTGGGATTGGCGGTATTTGAAGAGGATGATGAAATGGCCTATTACTTAGGCAACCTACTTCAAAGGCAACAGAAGTATGACAAAGCCATTGAAGCCTATTCCGATGCTATCCGGTATAGCAAGATCAATGGAGAAGATTTTCCTTTGGTATGGGCATATTATTTCAATAGAGGAAATTGTTATCTCAAGATTAACAAACACAAGGAAGCTATTCCTGATTATAACGATGCGCTAAGACTTAGTCCTGAGAATGCTGACGTGCTGACCAATAGGGGATTTTGTCTGTATAAGACAGGTAAAAATCCCGAGGCATGCAAGGATTGGCAAAGGGCGCTAAAGCTGGGAAATAAAGTGACAGAAAAATACCTTCAGCAATACTGCAAGTAATTTTTTTGCCTTGTGTATTGCGGAAAGGTGGAAAACATTCTACCTTTTGCCCATCAAATGGGGCAACTTTTGGAGCATACCCCTTTTAAGCAACAAATTTCATTTCTATAATGAATATCGTAATAGCAGGTGCAGGGGATATGGGCTACCATTTGGCCCAGCAACTGAGTTTTGAAAACAAGGACATCACGATGATTGATTTGGACAAAGATGTTTTGGACAACGTCAGTTCACATCTTGATGTCATGACTATTGTCGGTGACGCCACCTCCTTAGAAATTCTCAAGGGTGCCAATGTCAAGGACGCTAACATGTTCATGGCCGTTACAACCTCCGAAAAAACCAATCTTCTTGCCGCGACTTTAGCCAAACAACTTGGTGCCAAGCGCGTAATCGCAAGGGTGAGAAACCACGATTACCTGGCTGCTGAAAATGAGGTTTATTTCCAAAATATCGGGATAGACAACATTATTTCACCCACCATGCTATGCAGCGGTGAGATTTACAACATGATCAAAAATTCCACCTTTACGGATGTTTTTGAATTTGGAGGTGGGAAATTGAACGTCGTAGGCATAACCTTGGATCAGTTCAATAACCTTGTCAATAGAAGAATTGCCGATATGAGTCTTGATCCTTTGTTTGAGGATATCAGGATCATTGCGATTGTAAGGGATCAGATGACGATCATTCCAAGAGGCAGTACCATTATCAGAAACAACGACCATGTGTTTTTTGTATCGCACAAAAAGGCCGTTGAGTCTATTATTGACTTGCTTGGACAGAAAAAAGTCTCTATTAAAAACGTCATGATCATCGGAGGAGATGACATGGCCTATACTACTGCTCTTAGACTTGAAGAAGAATACAGAATCACGCTCGTACACAAAGAAAAAGAGCGCTGCAAATGGCTTTCCGAAAGGCTCAACAACACTTTGGTGATCAATGGAGATTACAGAAATATAGATCTCTTAATAGAGGAAGGACTTGAGCAGATGGAGGCGTTTATTTCCTTGACAGATTCATCAGAAACCAACATCATCACTTCACTTAGTGCCAAAAACCACGGGGTTTACAAGACCATTGCACACGTGGATACACGGGAATATATCCATATTTCCCATAGTATAGGTGTTGATTCCCTGATCAACAAAAGGCTGGTAGCAGCCAATCAGATTACACGTTATCTCAAAAAAGGTACGGTTGAATCAGTGTCAGGTATTTATGGTGTCGATGCTGAGTTTATCCAATATGTCATTACCAAAAACAACCGGGTAACAAAGAAAAACCTCAAGGATCTTCATTTTCCAGACACCGCAATTGTGGCAGGTGTAATCCGGGGTGAGGAAGTGTTTATTCCCGATGGGGACTTTACGCTCAATGTAGATGACAAAGCCATTGTACTTGCACTTCCCGCAGCAAAAGCTGCTTTAGAGAAACTATTCCATTGATACATGATCCATTTTAAAGCCATTTGGAAAATCATGGGGGGACTCCTTATCCTGTTATCCCTATTGATGCTACCTGGTTTTGCTTTTGCATTGCACTATGACAGTGGGGATGCACGCGCAATGATGATCTCTATGATCATTACACTTTCTGTTGGTCTGTCTCTTTTCTTTTCTTTTTCCAAGCAGGATAAAAATATCCGTAAAAGGGAGGGATACCTTATTGTCAGCTTAAGTTGGGTTTTGATGTCCCTTTTTGGGATGCTGCCGTTTATTTTATCTGGAACAATAGAAAATATTCCCAATGCTGTATTTGAAACTGTTTCAGGAATAACTACCACAGGAGCTACTATCCTTACAGATATAGAAAGCACTCCTCAAGGGATTCTTTTTTGGCGAAGTATGACGCAGTGGATCGGGGGGTTGGGTATTATCGTTTTGACTGTTGCCATCTTCCCGCTTTTGGGTATAGGAGGTATCGAATTGTTTGTAGCAGAATCTCCAGGTCCAACATCAGATAAGCTTCACCCAAGGATCAGGGAGACGGCAAAAAGACTGTGGTTTGTATACGTTGGCCTTACTGTTTTGGTAGGTGTATTGTACCAAATAGGAGGCATGACCTTCTATGATGCGGTCAACCATGCACTGACCACAATGGCTACAGGAGGTTTTTCTACCAAAAATGACAGCATGGCATTTTACGATAGTGCCTTTATCCAATATGTGGCTATTGTATTTATGTTTTTGGCAGGAACGAACTTTACGGTAATTTACTTTGGCCTGACCGGCAAATTTGACAGGGTATGGAAATCCGACGAATTTAAAACTTACAGTTTGGCACTTTTGGTTTTGGTTTTTTTCCTAGTAGTACCTGTATATTACTACAGCGGACAAACCTTTGAAAAATCATTTCGTGATACCCTTTTTCAAATCGTTTCCTTGGTAACAACCACAGGTTATGTGACTGCAGACTACACTTCTTATCACATCGGGCTTACTTTGGTGTTTTTTATGCTGTTGTTTCTAGGAGGATCAGCAGGATCTACCAGTGGCGGGATCAAGTTTGTCAGACATTTGACTTTTATTAAAAATTCTTGGCTAGAGTTCAAAAGAATTGTTCACCCGAGGGCAGTTGTACCGCTTAAAATAAACGGCGATAGGGTAACGGGTAAAATCATTACCCATATCATGAATTTCTTGTTGATCTACCTGATGATTTTTGTCATGGGATCAATCACAATGGCCTTGATGGGATACGACATCTTAACCTCGTTTGGTGCTGTGGCTACTTGCCTTGGAAATGTCGGACCCGCAATTGGTAAGGTAGGACCCATGGATAACTTTTCCTTTTTTGGTCCAGGAGCAAAACTCTTTTTGTCTTTTTTGATGTTGTTGGGAAGATTGGAGTTGTTTACCATCCTTGTCTTATTTACCCCCTATTTCTGGCGGGCCAATTAACATTTTGGTAAAGTAAAGCTGAATTTTGATCCCTGTCCATAAGTGCTTTGCACCCAGATCTTTCCATTGTTTTTCTGGATAAGTTCTTTAGACAAGAGTAGGCCTAATCCACTTCCTTTTTCCAGGTGTGTACCGGGTGTGGTGTAAAACTCAGTACCGAAAAGTTTTTGCATTGCCTCTTCTGCAATACCGGTTCCCTGGTCAATGACTTGAATGGTGTATGTAGTCAGATCTTCCTCCACATCAATGCTGATGATGTCATTTTTGCGGGTAAATTTCATGGAATTGGTAAGCAGGTTTCTGATTACAATCTCAAGCATGTTTTTATCAGCAAGAACAAAAACACCCTCAGGTACATGATTCAACAAGAGCTGCTCTTTAAAATAATTTGAGCCATGTAGAAAATCCATATTTTTCTGTACAAGTTCCCGAAGGTCAATTCGGGTTATTCTTGCTTCCATTCCCCTCATCTGACTTCTAGACCAGATGAGCAGATTTTCCAATAGCAATGAGTTGTTACCCAGGTTTTGGGAAATCAAAGGGATGTAGGATTCAAATTCATCCTGGGTGAGGTTGTCTTCTTGTATCAACTGAACCAATCCTTGTAAGGAATAAAGCGGACCTCTTAGATCATGGGCAAGGATGGAAAAGATCTTGTCCTTGACCAAATTGAGTCTATCAAGTTCTTCCGCCTGTTTTTCTATCTGGTTTTTTTGTAACTGCAGTAGTTCAAGGTTTTTTTCTTCATTTTTATATGACTTGTAATAGATATGAAAAGCCACATAAAGAGCCACTACCAATATCAATAAGATATAGGCAATGATCATTTTGAACTCCTCATTCTTCTCAATCAGCGCTTTTTCCCTATTGAGTGCAGCAATATCGTCCTTTTGCTTGCGGATGGTGAGGGCAAGCAGGCGCATTTTCGTTTTTTGCTCGTTTAGGCTGTTTTTAGCTTCAATCAGGTTGTCCAAATGGGTCCTTGCAATTTCAGTATCTCCCTCTTTCAAGGCCAGTTTGTATAAGAGATCGTACACAGCAACCATTCCTTCAATAGAAGGCGTAATTTTATTTAAGGCTATAGCTTCTTCAGCTGCTATTCTTGCCTTGGTGTTTTCGCCATTATCTGAATAAATTTTCGCAAGCTTACCCAAAGCTAAAATTGCACCTCTTCTGTCATTTACCTGACTGAAATTCAAAAAATCAGTAATGTCTTTTTCAGCTTCTTTATACATTTTCATCTGAGCATACAACTGACCTCTATTGTAAATAGAAACCATATACTGCCGCTCATTTTCAAGGTTTTCACGGATTTTAATCGCTTTATTGATGAGGTTCAGTGCCTTTTCAAAGTTCCCCAGATACCCATATACCGCACTCATTCCTGTATACGTATAGCCCAAACCGTCTTTGAAATCTTTGCTACCAAATACTCTCTCTGCTTCAGCGTAAAAACTCAGCGCTTCATCATATTGCTCCTGGTAAAAATGGATCTGGGCAATATTGTTAAGCGCAAAACCCTCTTCCATATAATCATTTGAGGATTTGGAAAGGAGCAAAGCTTCCTCATACATTTTCAGAGCTTCTTCTTGCTGATCTAAATTTCTAAAAATTACGCCTAGCCGGTTAAGATTTTGGGCCTGTGCATGGGTATCTCCAACAGTTTTGGCCAATGTTATTGCTTCTTCATAATACACCTGGGCAGAATCTGAAAAATGAATTTTCCAGGCGAAGTCAGACAACAGGGAGAGCTTTTTACGTGGATCTTGTTCTGATTGGTATTCTTGGTAAAGGCTGGTTGCAGTACTGTCTGCCGAAATGATTTCCAGCTCTGCTGCAAAGCTGCCATTTAGAAGCAATATCCACAAAAGAGGGAAAAAGCAAGAGAAATACTTTTTAGGGCTCATCGTAATTGTAAAGGAGTGATAAAAAATGATTTGTGAAAATACTACTAAACATTGTTTTCACAAAAAAAATTTTTAATTCTACTCAATTAGACTTGCTTTCATTTTGGCAATTCTCTCTTCCAGCGATTCTGAAGAAAGGCTAGCTCTCAGCCGATCCACCATAATCGGGAAAGAAAATGGAGTAAACTGACCTGGATTTTTGATTACAATGTTTTGTTTGTTGATCGCTTGGATTGCTGTTAAGACTTTACCTTTTTCCATTTGCAAATCCATGACTTCACGATGTGCCTGTTGTAGCAAAAGATTTTGGGGATCATATTCCTCAAAGACACCATAAAGAATTCCTGAATTGGCCTGAAGGTGTCTTGTTCTGACTGGTTTACCGGGAAAACCTTGAAAAATTAATCCTGAAATCGTAGCTACATCACGAAATTTTCTTTTCGCCATCTGACTTTCATTGATACCCGCCAAAATATCCGTCATCAGGTCTTTTTCGGTAAATAAATCCTCTTCCAAAATTTCTTCCAAGGGAATGGGACTATCGGATAATAATTCAAACCCGTAATCATTCATGGCTATACTGAAACTTTGGGGATAGCTGACACTGATTCGATAGGCCACTAATGCACCAAGTATTTCATGGACCAATCTGCCTTCAAAAGGATAAAAAAATACATGATACCCTTCTTTGCTGATATTCTTTTCAATCAGGAAAGTGTCCTTGTCAGGGATCAGAGAAAGTTTTTTCTGGAGCTCCAGCAAAGGGGATAGAAATTCAGCCTCTTCTGTGAGATATTCCCCTTCATTTGCAGCCTCTAAAATCTCCCTCATTTTGCCCGACAATTTAGATGTCAGCGATATCCTTCCACCCATGTAGGATGGAATGTTGTTTGATTTCTTTTTAGACAACTGCACGAGTGCAGTAAGGTCCTTGATCTTTAGAAATTCCAAGTTGCGTCCAGAAAAGAAAAACCGGTCTCCTGGTTTGAGCTTTGAAATAAAATATTCTTCTACCATACCCAAAAATGCCCCGTTTTTGAACTGAACTTTCAGCATGGGATCACTGACGATTGTTCCCATTGAAAGCCGGTGGCGCATGGCAGTTTTTTTATTTTTTACTTGATAGACACCTTGATCGTCCACTTCAACTTTGGCGAATTCTTCATAGCCTTGTAAGGCATTTCCTCCACGTTCAATAAAGGCCAATATCCATTCATAGGCTTCTTCATTCATTTGTTGGAAAGAATAGGTGTCTTTTATAATAGGCCAAATAGCTTCTTTGGTAAATCCTTCACCGACAGCTAAGGTCACCAAAAATTGGATCAATACGTCGTAAGTAAGTGTTGGACAATGTATACTTTCCATTTCATTGGACGTAATTGCCATCCTTAGTGCTGCCGCCTCTATGAGTTCGAGAGAGTTGGTAGGAACAAAGTAGATTTCACTGGCCACATCTGGTCTATGTCCTGATCTACCTGCCCGCTGTACAAACCTCGCGACACCCTTGGGGCTACCAACTTGAAGTACAGCATCCACAGGCCTAAAATCCACCCCAAGATCCAAACTTGAAGTGCAGACGACCAATCTGAGTTTACCTTGATGCAGTGCGTCTTCTACCCATATCCTTACTTGCTGATCTAAAGAACCATGATGTACCGCTACAAGTCCTGCCCAATCCGGCCTAACCTCTAGAATTTTCTGATACCAGATCTCAGTTTGTGCACGAGTATTGGTGAAAAGTAGGAGCGTATGGTGTTTTTCAATGATTTCAACTACTTTTTCAATCAGCTTTAAACCCAAATGCCCTGTCCATGGGTATTTTTCCAACTCGTCAGGATAAACAGTATGAAGTAAAAAGCGTTTTTGAATATCGGCTTTGACTATATGTACAGGATGATGCTTTCCCAAAAGGATGGAACAGGCTTCATCCAAATTTCCGATCGTAGCGGATATTCCCCATATTTTCAATGTATTATGGGTGATTTTTCTAATGTAGCTTACGCCTAACTGAACCTGCACACCTCTTTTGTTGCCTATCAATTCATGCCATTCATCAATGACGATGGCTTTTAAGCTTTTGAAGAGTTTTGAGTTTTCCTTTTGTGCCAATAGGATGTGGATGGTCTCTGGAGTAGTTACGATACACTCAGGAGGATGCTTTTTTTGGTTTAGCCGCTCCGAGGTAGTAGTGTCTCCATTTCTGACTGCTATCTGCCAAGGTAATCCAATTACAGTGCAGGCTTCCTGCATAGCTTTGGCAATGTCAGAGGCTAGCGCTCGAAGCGGAGTGACCCAGATCACCTGTAGCCCGTTCTTTTTAGGCTCTTTCCAGGTATCGGGATTGGCTCTTATATATTCCAAAACCACCGGAAACCACAGCGCAAAGGTCTTTCCACTTCCAGTGGGGCTATTGAGTAAACCAGATTTGCCGGCAAGGTAATCTTTCCAAACCTTTACCTGAAAATCAAACGGCTTCCATCCCTTGTGCGCAAAGTAGGCAAATGCCTGCGCAAGCTCCTTATCCTCCATACACATCCAATAAAGCTTTTAGGTCAGCAAGGGTATTGGCTTCTTCAATCGGTTTGTCGGTTCTCCAGCGCTGAATTCTCGGAAACCTTAATGCAATTCCTGATTTATGCCTGGGACTTTTTTGAATACCTTCAAAAGCAATTTCAAAGACCAGTCCTGGCTTTACGGTGCGCACTGGACCAAATTTTTCACGGGTGTTTTGTTTGACATATCTATCAACTTGAGCCATTTCTGCATCCGTCAGCCCTGAATATGCCTTTGCAAAAGGTATAAGTTGGCCTTCATCCCATACCGCCAGCGTGAAGTCAGTATAGAGATCTGCTCGTCGTCCACTTCCTTTTTGGGCATAGACCAATACGCCGTCAATGGTCAGCGGAGCGGTTTTCCACTTCCACCATATGCCTCTCTTTCTCCCAACTTCATAAGCAGCGTTCTTATCTTTAAGCATAAATCCTTCGGCCATCATACTTCGGGCCTTACTGTGAATCTCTTTAAGTTGGGACCAATCCGAGAAATCAACGAGTGGAGAAAGAGACAGCTGAGGATGGGAGATTTCTTCAACCAATTTGGCTAATTCTTTTCTCCTTACAGCCAAAGGCTGACTGCGGAAATCTATGCTTTTTTTTTCCATTACATCATAAGCCTCAAAGCGAACAGGGGCTTCCAGGAGGATTTTTTTACTTAAGTTTTTCCGGCCTATGCGGGTTTGAAGGATGCCAAAAGGGAGAATCTGCCCTTCTACAGCAGCCAAAATTTCCCCATCCAGCACAGTACCTTCAGGCAATAAAGCAGCCATTTCAGCCAACTCTGGAAATTTGTCCGTCACCAGCTCTTCCCCTCTTGACCAAACAAAAACTTCACCTTCACGATGGATAATCTGACCCCTAATGCCATCCCATTTCCATTCTACCTGCCAATCCATTGCTTTTCCGAGTGCCTCAGGCTCTTTGTCCAAGGGATGGGCAAGAAGAAAAGGATAAGGTCTCGAAATATCTGATTTGTGATCAGTTTGAAGCAAAAGCTCATCGAAAGTGACATTTTGTGGTTGCCAATCCCCCATAATCCTATGGGCCACTTCTGTTTTTTCTAAGTCAAATGCCGCTGCTACAGCTTGGATAATAAGATTCTGACTCACTCCAACCCTGAAACTTCCTGTGATCAGTTTGGTGAAAATAAATGTCTCCTCTTTGTCCATTACTGACCACGCATAAATAATCTTATCTTTCTTTTCTGCTTCAGTCAATTCTTGAAAATTAATCAGATATTCAATCCAATAGGTTAATTTTTGATCCACTTGACTTTTGTTCAAAGGCAGCAGGAGGGAGATTGTCTCTGCCAGATCCCCTACAGTATGGTAGGATTCCTCAAAAAGCCAATCAGGGATACCAGCAACTTCACAACACCATAGTCTCAATAATTTTGTATTGACCTGTCTTTTGGGACGGCGGTGGGTGAATATAGCCAGAGTCCAAAGCCTATCCTGATCAGAGGCTGCTAAAAAATAGTCCTGCAAAGCACTAAGTTTATCCCTGGTTTTATTACTCTGTTCAAGTTTTAAAAATAAATTGGAGAATCCTTTCATGCCTTGTCCAAATTCAAATATTTTTAGGAAATAGGAAAAACTTTTGTGACTTTATGCACTGTTTTACGTTAGGGTAAAGTGTTATCTTGAACCTAATACAACGTTATCAAACAAAACTAAACTGTAATGAAAAAGTTGTCGATAATTCTGATCCTTGGTTGGTTGTTTTTTTCATGCAATCCTGATAATGAAGAACTGTATACCGGTAACACACTTACCTATGAGCTTTATTCGGCATCTGATTATAATTATACAGGTAGTCTTACTATCAAGGAACTTGCCAATAAAGATTTAGAGTTCAACCTGAAACTTAATGGTGCGAAAAGTGATGCGGCATATTTGTTCCCTGCACATCTTCATTTTGGGGCATATGATCAGCCGGAAGCTGCTATCGCACACTTGCTCAGCCCTATAGACATCAGGACATTAAGTAGTACGACTGTCATTAGGAGTTTGACTGATGGTCAGAAACTTACTTTTGCTGATTTGGCTAATCTTGATGCGCATGTGAAAGTCCATCTTGCGGACAGTGGGCCAGATTATCAGGTTATATTGAGTGCGGGTAATATTGGGAAAAATGACAACAGTGTAGAAACATTTCAGAAATCCATGATTACTGTTTGTTCACCGAATTATTAATGGTAAAATCGGAATAGCCAAAACATCTGTAATTGCTAACCAGATAGCTTTCTTATATCTTCCAAAGCTCAAGTAAGACCAAATTAATCATTATACCACGAAGAAACATCTAATAGGAGGTAGAGATTGGCTTCTCAAAGCTTCTCAAAAACCAAAAAGTGCTGTATGTTCATGAACTGCCCGTTTTGAACAAGCTTGAAACCATTTGATGTCAACTCTTTTTTCACTTGTTCCACAGTCATCTTGTGAAGCGGTTTGATGGCAACTTTTGGGTCTTCTCCACGGTATTCGATGAGCAGGAGTTTACCATTGGGTTTTAGGGATTTTTTGATGCTTTGCAGGACTTCATGGGGATACAAGAGTTCATGGTAAACATCTACCATAATGGCCAAGTCTATGGCATTGTCCGGAAGCATAGGCGATTTTTCACTACCTTTCACTGCCACTACATTATCAAAGGCTAACTCTTTGCTCCTTTCTTCTAAAAACTTTAGGGCAGGTTCTTGGATCTCAACTGCGTAAACTTTGCCTTCAGGTACTTTTTTGGCAATTCTGAACGTGTAATAACCTGATCCGGCACCGATATCCGCTACCACGCTTTTGGAAGTAATGGGAAGGTTTTCAATGGCAAGTTCAGTGTTTTCTTCCTGAGGACGGGTGGAGCGCTCCAGCCAGCTCATCCCCATAAAATTCATGACCTTGGAAATTTCCCTGCCCATGTACACCTTTCCGGTTCCATCCCTGTCAGGGTTTTTGTAGGTATATTGACCTGCTGGATTAGATTCATTTTGTGCGTTAGCCAATGCAAATACAAACAGCCAGGCAATTGTCAGCAGTATGTTTTTCATATATTCCTTTGTTATCATCTAATTGGAAAACAGCCGCTTTAAGTTAAATGTTTCAAGGCAAGGGGATTGTAACTTTAATATTGCTTAATGTGTAAATCATTTTTCATCAAATTTTTTCTTGTCCTGATGCAATGGTTTTTAACCACCCGTTATTATTCTACCACCGAACTTAATTATCCAACTCCCCCTTAAAACAATTCTATTCGCTATTGCGCGAGAAGAAGCTTCTATTGAAGTAAACTCAATATGCAAAGCTGCTTTCTCACAAAAGCTTTAGGAATACTAAGAAAAGTTGAAATTTGGAATTCTTCGGTCTTTCAATCAGATGATCAATAAGAAATTGCTTCGTGTTGCAATTACTTAAAATCATAAAGCTCAATTACTACTTTTTAAATCAACCTGATTAGACCCCTTTTCTTTGGAAAATCAATTCTGGAAGTACCACCTTTATTTCTTTGTTAGCTCCTTCTTTAAGCCAATAGACGATAAAATTTACGCAGCCACTTGAAGGACAATAACCTTTGTGTATAAACCTATTTATTTTCTCCAGAAAATCTTTGGAGAACTTGGTGACGACATCTCCTTTGGCATTGACCAATCCTTTTTCGGTGAAACGGAGCTTTTCCCCACTGATCAGCTGTCCAACTAGCCACTGCCGCTGGATGAAAAAGTCAAGCCAAATGTCTTTTAACCCTAATTGAACGGCAATTTGATCTGGAGGAAGATGATTTTGGGTATCCCGTATCACCTGTAGGTTATCTACACTAATAGATTGAAGGCAATCCGTATTGAGATGGATCCTCAGATTCTGCTTAGCTCTTGTCATCCCTACATATAAAAGCCTTTTTTCCTCGTCTTTGTCCGGGAATATGTTTCTGATCATCATAAATACATTATCAAACTCCCTTCCTTTTGCCTTATGGATGGTAGACACATAAACGAGTTCACCATTTTCGATGAAAAAATCCTCCATTTTGGATTCTCTAATAAATACTTCCAGATCTGATTTATATTTCTTATTCGGATAAATGGTCTCAAAATCCATGATAAGATTCAAACATAGCTCATATTTACTGCTTTTACCCATGCGGATGGATAGTGCCTGTTTGGCTGAATTCCAGGCTTCATCACTAATGGTATAAACGTCTTCTGTCAATTGCAGCTGTTCCAAAAAAAAACGGACTTCCATGAGATTGTAAAGATTGAAACCTTCATTAGTCTGGATTAATCTAACCGGAACCTTGTTTTTCAGCAGCATTCCGGCTATTTGAAGTGCTTCCTCATTGTTTCGGGTAAGCACACAAGTAGATCCTGTGAGGCCTGTTTCAAGAATATCCTTGACAATTGGGGAAACAAGATTTCCACTTTCATATTGGATGATGGATATATTACCAAGGTCTGTCTGCCTTGAAATAACTGGGGTAATTTTTAACCTGAAGCTGATCTGCGAGGCATATTGGTTTGTAAAGTCTACTAAATTGATTTTGCTTCGGAAGTTTTCAACCAGTTCATGTTTCACTGCCTTTTCCTCATGGATCAGTTTTTGCAGAAAATTGGAGCTTGATCCTCGGAATTCAAAAATATTTTGGTCATCATCTCCAACGGCAATTACCCGCATCTCCTCATTTTGTTCCATCAAGACCCGGATCAACTCAAATTCATCAGCAGACATGTCTTGGGCTTCATCAATAACCAATACCGTTTTGGTGATCCTACTGGGTTCAACTTCCATGTTCCTGATTTTTTCGGTTGTTTTCTTCAGGATCATGTCTGATTTTTCAAGATTGCCAACTTTGCCCAAAAGGTCGAAACAAAAGGAGTGGAAGGTCTTGATTTCAATATAGTTTGCGGCATTTCCGATTAGCTTGAGCAATCTTTTTTTAAACTCTGTAGCTGCTGCCCTTGAAAAAGTGAGCATCAATAACTGTTCATGCTTCACGTCTTCCATTAATAGCAGCGACGCAAGTTTGTGTACCAAAACCTTTGTCTTCCCACTCCCTGGGCCTGCTGCTACTACAAGGTATTTGGTCTCATTGTCGTTGATGATCTTTAATTGCGTAGGGGACAACTCACCGAAGAGTTGCCTGAACTTGCCAGGCGTCATTTTTAATTGAAGCTGATCTGCTCTGCTTCCGGGAAAATATTTTCTTAGGAATAGATTGTAGTTCAGCTGAAAATAATCATCTACAAACTGCAGTGCATCTTTGTAGTCATTGATCATTTTTTTGGCATATTCACCTACAATGTGAATTTGCTGGACTTTTGATTCGTAGAATTGATTCAGTTTTTGATAATCATCTTTGGTGTATTTCTTCTTGTTGTCCTGTTCGATCCGCTCGATTGTTAGCCTGTTGTAAACAACCATAAAACCCCCTTCTATTTTAATAGCTTCAATTCTTGATAAATAAAATAGGGTATCCTCAATATCATCCAGATTAATGTCCAGCTTAAAAAGACTTGGACTGGTTTCATATGCTACTTTAAGCTCATGTACAGAGAATTCTACCAAGACTTCAGTTTTACCCTCCTCCTGTGGAATCAAGTGGCTACGGTCATTGAGTAGTCCAATAATAAATCTGGCCAATTCATGCCTTTTTTCAAGCTTTTCAACAAGCTTTGCTTTGGGAAATTGACAAATCAAGGCGATGTGATTTTTGGAATAGGGTAAGTTCCGCTGCCTGATCCAATCTTTAATTGCCCAGAAATTCAGTA
>DAIPZN010000048.1:0-32524 GCA_036782195.1 Cyclobacteriaceae bacterium
ACATATATTATCATTTTTATTATAATTTATTTTTTTATTAATAATCATGTAATTTTTATGATTTATACTGTAATGAGGTTATTGAGCATGGCAAGTAATTTTGAACACTATTAACAACAAAAATCATTAAACATCAGCCTATGCCAAATAAAAACCAATTTTAACCGTCGACTTTGAGGAAATTGTTTGCCAACATCATAAATAAAACCAACTGTTGATAAGACAATTTTTTTTTGCTCAAACTTTATGTTTTAAGAGCCTTAAAACCCAAACAAGTGTTGCTGACTTTCCTTTTCTTTCCTCATTAGGGTTTACCCTGTAAAACATCCATTTATCCATTAACTCTTCAATAACATGAGTATTCAGACAAAGCACCTTAGGACAGATAATAAATTAAAAGATGAACTTTATAAAAGTCCTTCTGCTAATATTAATATATATGATATCGTAGTGATGTGCCATTTGAGGTGGGAATTTGTATATCAGAGACCACAGCATATCATCAGTAGATTATCAAAAGATCATAAAATTCTTTTCATTGAGGAGCCAATCAAAAAAGAAACCAAAGGGCATAACCTCAAAATCTTATCCCAAAATTTACATATACTCCAGCCAAATACCGATAGCATTGACGAAATCGGAAGCATTTTATCTGATTTCTTAAGGAATACCAGAGTACCAATAGGTTGGTTTTATTCAGCATCATTTATTCCCTTACTAGAACAACTGGAATTTGACCATATCATCTATGACTGCATGGATGAGCTTTCAATGTTCAAAGGAGCACCTGCACATCTAATAGAGCAGGAAAAGTATTTGCTAGCACATACAGATATTGTATTCACAGGTGGAAAATCTCTTTATGAATCCAAGATGCAGATTCATGAAAACGTTTATTGCTTTCCTAGTTCAGTAGATGAAGATCACTTTGCCTCCGCAAAAAACGGTGTGGCTTTACCTGCTGATATTGCAGCTATACCTAAGCCTATTGCTGGCTATTACGGGGTAGTGGACGAAAGGCTGGATCTGGAGCTTTTGGAAAAAACGGCAGCATCAAACCCCGATGTATCATTCGTCATGATTGGACCTGTAGTAAAGATCCAAGAGGATGAACTTCCACAGGCCGACAACATCTATTATCTGGGCATAAAACCTTACAAGGTACTGCCAAACTACCTGAAGGCTTTTGATATTGCCATGATGCCTTTTGCACTGAATGATGCCACAAAATTCATTTCTCCTACAAAGACACTTGAGTATATGGCTGCAGGAAAACCCATCATTTCAACAAAAATCAAAGATGTAGAAAGAGACTATAGCCATTGTATCAAACTTGTCTCTGATTCAGAAGAGTTCACATCCCAACTTCAGCTTTTGCTGAATTCAAACCAGGAAGAAACCCAAGATAAAGATTATAAAAAAGTTTTGGAAAATACTTCTTGGTCCAATACTGTCAAAAGCATGGCAGACATTATTCAAAAGGTTACAAAAAAATGAAACATAAAGATATCGTCATTGTAGGGGCAGGTATTTCAGGGGCTGTCTTAGCAGAACGCTATGCTTCCATTGGGAAATCTGTCCTTATCATTGAAAAAAGAAACCATATAGGTGGCAACTGCTATGACTATATAGACGAAAATGGAATTTTGGTCTCAAAATACGGCGCCCACCTCTTCCATACCAATTTTGAAGAAGTATGGGAATATGTAAACCGTTTTTCAGAATGGTACGACTGGGAACATAAAGTGTTGGCACGTGTGGATGACAAAACCGTTCCAATCCCTGTCAATATCACTACTGTCAATACCCTGTTTGGTACCAATATCCAATCCGAGCAGGAAATGAAAGAATGGCTTGATGCCAATAGACTTCCTATTGAAGAACCAAAAAACGGTGAAGAAGCAGTGCTCAATAAAGTTGGGGAGGTATTGTATGAGAAAATGTTCAAGCACTATACCAAAAAGCAATGGGACAAATTCCCCAGCGAACTTGATGCCTCAGTGTTGAACCGCATACCCGTCAGATTCAATTATGATGACAGGTATTTCTCCGATAAATACCAGGCCCTGCCTAAAGAAGGTTATACTGCTTTATTTGCAAATCTTCTTAACAATCCAAATATTGAAGTCCTCTTGGAAACAGATTATTTTGATATTAAAGACCAACTGTCAGGTTATGAAAAATTGTTCTATACCGGACCAATTGACAGATTCTTTACTTTCAAAGATAAGCTTGAATACCGTTCAATTAATTTCCACTACGAAACCGTAGATCAAGAGTATTTTCAGGAGAATTCAGTCATCAACTACCCTGGAATGGAAGTTGGGTTTACAAGAATTGTGGAATTCAAACATTTTGGCAATCAGAAATCAAAGAAAACCACTATAGCAAAGGAATACACAGTAGATCAAGGTGAACCTTATTACCCTGTGCCTAATCCCAGAAACCAGGAAATCTACCAGAAGTATAGGGCTGAAGCCGAAAAGCTGACTGATGTTCATTTTGTAGGGAGGTTGGCCAATTACAAGTATTTCAATATGGATCAGGCCTTTAAAAATGCATTGGATCTATTTGAAGAACTACAGCACGCATCAAATAAGATCCAAGAAAAGGATCTTGTCCGTTGATGCTATAAAATAATAATCCTTTTCTAAAAAGATGTGCCCCCAAAAGATCGATAATTTTTGGGGGCACTTCTATGTTCTAAGAATATTTACCAACTATGGCTGTATGTCATTGGCGGTAGTTGCATAAAGACCGATCATCGCTCCAGTAAATCCTCCTGCAACATTGGTAGATAAAATGTCCCCTGAAACCGGACCTCCAAAGTTCTTCATGGGTCCTTGACCAAGCGCATATCCAAACTGATAATCATCTCCGACAGCTTTGACCTGAAGTTGAATAGGCCCATCAAGTTTCACCTGCTCACTTGCCAGCACTTTAGAAGCTCCCTTCTCTGTTCTTTCCAATACCAAATAGAATTCCTTATCCTTTTTTGTAACTCCAAACACGTAGTTGAATTTTTCACTTTGGACACAGGTGATGCCTGAAAGTTCCTTTTCACTGGATGGTTTGTGGTCTAAGGTAGTTGTAAACGAGAAATTCTTGTGCTGCTGCCTGTAAAACAAAGTTGATGTTGGTTTTACTTCTTTGATGTTCACTGCAAAAGGATGGATCTCCAAACCTTTTTTGCTTATAGCCATAAAATCTTCTCTGGGACCTCTAAGGCCAATCCACCTATAATCCAATTTTGGAGACTGAAAGGTCTCAGTATAGGTGAAATTTCCATTGGGGAAATATCCTTCTTTCCCCGCCTTATTCTGGTTGACCCCTCCTGGCATTTTCAATTTTGGTTCCATGGGAATCAGTCCATTTTCAAAAACAGGAAACTCCCCAGACCAATCCACCGGAAGGATAAATGTTTCCCTACCTGTGTTCACCCTGTCTTTATCATTGGGACGTATTCCCAAAAACACCCCATAGTACTTATCATCTGGACCAAGCACCAGGTCAGCATGGCCTGCCCAGTCTACTTTATTTTTTCTGTCTTTGGCAAAATACCTTTGAGTAAGGATGGGATTACTTGGAGCGGGTTTGTAAGGCCCTTTGGGATGATCACTCACAAATATCACTTCACTATGCCATCCCCCTGTACCACCTTCAGCGCACATCAGGTAGTAGCGTCCGTTCTTTTTGTATATATGAGGTGCCTCAATCCAGATTGGTTTCTGCTTGATATCCACTCCCCCATCCACGATGATTTGATCAGTCCCTTTGATCACTTGATCCTTTTCTAGATCATATTCCCAAATTTTAATTACCCTATGACCATTGTACAACTCTTTTCCCTTATCAGGGGCATCATTGTGAACCACATAAGCTTTACCATCCTCATCAAAAAACAAAGCAGGATCAATACCGCCAAATTCCAGTTTAAAAGGATCACTCCAGCCTTGCAAAGGGTCTTTTGTTTTCACAACCATATTGCCAACATTCCCGGCAAACTGTGTCGTGATCATATAAAACGTGTCATTGTATTGGTTGTAAATGATATCAGGTGCGTAAATTCCTGCACTGATACCACTGTCTTCAACTTTCAGTTGAGATTTCCTGTCCAGAACATGGCCGATTTGCTTCCAGTTCACCAAGTCGTTGGAATGGAATATCGGTACACCTGGAAACATGGCGAAGGAGGAATTGACCAAATAATAGTCATTTCCTTTTCTCGTAATCGATGGATCAGGATAGCAACCTTGCAAAATGGGATTGTAAAATTCATTTGCTTCAAGCGGATAGTCCTTATAAACCTGATCCTCTCCTACGTATTCTACTTTAGAAAAAACCGCTGGATTTTTCTTTTTCTGTTGTGCCTGCAGCGAAGCCAAAGGTAATAGACCTATGCAGGTGGCAAGTAATGCTGATTGAAATACTCTCATACTATAATCTATTTAAAAGGTTTAAGTACATAATTAATTGCTTTTTGTTCACCTGAACAACTGTGGGGCAAAGGTATAAAGATCATGTCTCCAAACTGGCCAGGTATGGCCTCCCGGATATTCGCTATAGTTGTATTTGATCCCTATATCATCAAATCTCTGCATCATGACCTTACAATTTTGATAGGCAATGTCTTGTTCACCACCCATCGTAATCCAGAATACCTTCAAATCACGGTTGATCTTTTCCTTGTTTTGCAGCATCTTTTGATACTGTGATTCTGCCAGTTCCTGCTGTCTTTGCGCAATCCATCCAGAACTGAAGACCCCCAGATGAGCAAACAAATCTGTATTATTGATTCCGGCATACAAGGTCAGCAAACCGCCCATAGACAACCCTGCCAATGCTCTGTTTTCAGGGCCCGGCTTGACTCTATATGTTTTTTCAACAAAAGGTATCAAGGCTTCTTTTAACTCTGTTTCAAAAACCTTTAGGCCTTGCTCATCCAAAGCAGGAACTGGCATGTTACCATCCGGCATGACCACAAGCATGGGTTTGGCTTTTCCTTCAGCAATCAGGTTGTCCAGAATAAGATCTGTTTTCCCTTGCGTTGCCCAACCTCTTTCGTCTTCTCCGCCTCCATGCAAGATATACAGCACAGGATAAGCTGCATCTGAGTTATCGTATCCCGGTGGAGTGTATATATAAAATTGCCGCCATTGACGCAGTGTGTTTGAATAATACCGCTTGATCCTTAAGTCCCCATGTGGCACGTCTTTCAAAGCATAGTAGCCATCACCTTTAGCAGGGACCTCCAGACCACTGGCTTTTCTACCCATACCATAAAAAGTTTCCACCGCAGGGTCAGCCACAGCCACTCCATCTAAAACGAGAGAATAGTAATGAAATCCTTCTGACAATGGATCTGTTTTTCCCTCCCACACCCCCTCATGATTTCGGACGAGGTCATATTTTTTGCCTAGGTCAATCTGAACGGTCTTGGCATCTGGAGCTTTCACCTTAAAGACGGCACTTCCATTGGGCAATATCTGCGGATATTTGGCTCCTCTGACATTTGTAGCTGAAGGTGTTCCCAAAAGGCTATATTCATTGAAAAGAGAAGCATCTACAGGTTTAAAAATCAACTTGGAAAACATGTAAAGGCCGTTTTTCCAGACTTTAAAATCATGCCCCCCTGGCTCGAGGTAATAAATATGAGGCACATCATTTCTCATGAGATATTGATGGGTCCGCTGACTAAAACTCAATAGTCCATCTTCATCTCCACAGGATATCCAAAGTAAATTCAGCTTTTCACGGGCAAATTTGGGATCTGGAACAAGTTGCTCAGGTGCTTTGGTATTGGGAGCTGCGGAAAAGCTCCCTATCCATGAAAACATGTTTAAATTGCCTAAGCCGAAATTCAAAGTCTGCCCCCCTCCCATGGACAGACCAGCAATTGCCCTGCTATCTCGGTCTTTTTTGACAGGATATTTCTTTTCAATAAAGGGAATCAAGTCCTCCAGCAAATCTTTTTCAAATGTTGCAAATGCAGTCACTTTTTCAGGATCCATGATATTCCCCTCGGCCCTGTCATTTTTCATGGCCCTGCCATTTGGCATAACCACAATCATGGGAACCATTTTTCCGTCTGCTAAAAGGTTATCAAATATCACTTGTGGAGTACCTCCTTTCAGCCACTCAAGTTCATCTCCACCTATCCCATGCAATAGGTAAAGCACAGGGTATTTTTTGTTTTTTGTATACCCAGGAGGCGTATAGACTAATGCTTTCCTATTGTTGCCGACTGTTTTCGACATGTAGGAAATGGTGTCTATCTTACCATGGGCAATTTGGGTACGGACCTGATCAAAGCCGGCAGGTGCTTCCCTTTCCTGCACCTGCCCATATGCGAGCACAATTGATGCAGTGAGCATGCAAATCAGCGTAAACAACTTTCTCATATGTATTGGTTTTATTTCTGGGTTTTCTTGTCTGACTATATCATTGAAGGCTTAGGTTTACCTTATTTATAAAGTTGCTTGTACATGAGCGCTGCATATCTGCTTCCAAGCAAAGCATATCCTTCTGCAGAAAAATGAAGTCCATCATCCACTGCTTCACAGCCAGCAGAAGATACCACGAAACTGTTGGGAATGACAGATGGCAGCTTATTGATAATTGGATTCATGCTGGCACACTTTCCTCCCTTTTCGGCACTTACAAGTTCACCTGCCAATAAAGGAACCTCAGTTCCATCCAAAGCCAAGTCTTTGAGGATATTGGTATAGACTGTTTTGACTTTTTCAGGCCAACCTTCATCCCCTGTGTTTGATTCACCCTGATGCAATAAAATACCCTTGATTACCCCTGTTTCTTTAGCCTTTTTACCTAATTCTATCAGTGTTCCATAAGGATCTCCTTCGTATTGGGCAATCATTCCCTTCATCCAACCTGGAGCTGTTGAAGCATAGGCTTCTTGGGTTTCAGGAATAAACAGCTCGATCTTGGATCCTCCCACTGAAACATTGATCACCCCGATGCTGATGCTGTCCGGAAGCAAGGCTGTCAATGTTCTTCCGAAATAATCTCCAGGTCCTAATCCTGTATTACACCTTGCCAAAGGGGTTTTGGCAGGATACCATTCCCCTTTGTTCTTGCCTGACTCCGGGCAGTCCACTGCTTGTAATACTTTGAATCTTTCATCTTCTGAGAGGTGGTCTTTCCCGACTTTCACATGACCTTCCATATTGGACTGGCCAAAACATAGAAATACATAGAAGTTTTTGTCTTGGGCAAATCCCTCTCTACCAAAGCAGATGAAAAAGGCCATTAGGAGTAAAATGTAGACTTTTTTATACATGGTTTAATATTTAAAATTTCTCTGGTACCTGATCTGTAATGTCAAAAAAATCAAACTCCACTTGGCCACTAGGAGTTGTAGAGGCGTAGTAGAACAAACCAAATCTATACCCCATAAAATGGGGTAGCGTATATTTCATGGAAAGGGTATCACCCAATTGCTTCCATGTCTTTCCTTTATCCAAGCTATAAAAAAACCTAGCTACATCTTTTCTTTCTGTAAAATCACAGACAGCACGGAGCATCACATCCTTTGCATCAAGATCCACCTCATCGATGTGGCTTTCTACTTTTTCAGTTGCCTTTTTCATGACCAGCTTTTTGCGCCCATCCGAAACAGCGACAGCTATAAAGCCATAATCTCGTTGTAAAAGAGAAAGGCCAGCTACGTCTCCATCTTTCATCTTATCCAATTTCAATTTGACAGTACCCATGCTTTTTGGACCGATTGTTCTTTGGGTAAGGGTATTGCGTGCAGTCAAGAAGTCAGTATCTACACGATCGGTTGTAAGCCTAAGGACCCCTTTTTTTCTATCAACCGTCCAGAGATTGTCTGCTGGATTATGGTTCCATTGCCAGACTAGCGGCAAATCAGAATCATTCTTCTTTCTTTGGAAATCATCTGACGCTACAATCCCTGGTATCAGGCTTTGGTTTGCAGGGAGATCTAAAACCATTGGCACTTCCCCATTGTGACCTAATATTGGCCATCCCTCCTCCCATGTGACAGGAACGAGGTAAGGAATCCGCCCAACAGCCCCAAAGTCACGAAATAGATAGGCGAACCAATCTCCATCAGGTGTATCTATCAAACCTCCTTGAGCAACTCCTTTGTCTTCAAGCACCAATCTTCCCTCATAAGGTCCAAACAAAGCATCTGCACGATGCACGATAACAGACCTCATCCCTCCTTTTGGCCATGCTATATTGAATAAGTAGTATTTACCGTCTATTTTGAAAAGTTGAGAACCCTCTGCGGGAAGCCCTACCTCTTTGCCTGTAGGTAGCGTGGCATTCTCTATCAATACCCGCTCTGTACCTGGAATGATCCCACTTAGGTCAGGCATCAGTTCCACAATTTTAAGAGTGCCAGCACCCCATATCATGTATACCTTTCCATCTTCAAAAAATAGGGTATGGTCATGGAGATCAGGAGAAAATGAAGATGTATTGAAAGCCCCTGTTTCGATATTATCTGTCGTATAGACATGGGTTTTACCCGTATTTTGTGCAAAAGTGCTGAGATAATATATACCTTCATGATATCTGAGTGAACTTGCCCAAGAGCCTTTTCCGTACGCTTGCTTTCCTTCTTGCAGGTTCAATTCATTACTTACTTCCAGCCTTTCATAACCATACCTGATAAGTTTCCAGTTGACTAGATCTTTAGATTTCATGATAGGCAAACCTGGACTCATGTGCATTGTCGTGCTGCTCATATAATAAGTGTCACCTACCCTAATCATTGAAACATCAGGAACATCAGCATAAAGAATTGGATTAGTAGCCTGTCCAAAAGACTGTAAAATGCCTAGATATGTGAAGATTAAAAACAGATGAAGTTGCTTCATACTTGGATGAAAATAAATTTTTCTAAATCTTGATGAAATTTACTTTTGAAAAATAATGAAATTAAGTGTTTTACCAACACTTAATTATGTAATTATTTGTATTCTTTATTTAAAAGTACAGGTATCTGATAACGAACTTCTTCAGTTGATTAGAATACATAAAAAAAACCTGTAAATAGGCTTTACAGGTTTTTAAAACAAAAAGTCGGAGTGACTGGATTCGAACCAGCGACCCCTTGCACCCCATGCAAGTACGCTACCAGGCTGCGCTACACCCCGATTATACTATCTCCTATGTCAGGAAATACTGGTCCGAAATTAAGCGTTTACTTTTAAAAAGTGAAACTTGACACCTATTTATTCATTAAGACTTTGATTTCGTGTAGGATATTTTTTTCTGTAACAAACAAATGTCAACTAAGGATATGATTTTAGTCAGCACTATTTTACATGATTCAAAGTAGTTTGGTATAACCATTTAAAAGTCACCAAACCATGAAAAAGAGAGAGCCAGTCAGCAATATCATGACTACCCATGTATTTACAGTAAATGAATCTGACAAACTTGAAGAGGTAGTGAACCTGTTTAAAAAACACAAAATCAGGCATGTTCCTGTGCTATCGGGCAAAACGGTCGTTGGTATGATTAGCAGAACTGATATCAACAGACTTACATTTGGTGCCTTATTTGAAAATCAGGAAGGAGCGGATGAGGCTGTTTTACAAATATTAAGTATTCCTCAGGTGATGACCTCAAAACCTATTACAGTTTCAGCTAACAATTCCATTAAGGAAGTTGCAGAGATTTTTGCAACAAATGAGTTTCATGCACTACCAGTGGTAGCTAACGGAATTCTAGAGGGAATTGTGACTACTACAGATGTAATCAAATACATGCTTGAACAATATTAACTCATTCAGCAACAAAACCTGAAGAGTTTACCGTAATTTCTTCAATAATAAAACTGCTACAGACTTCGCAAAGGGAGGCATTGGGATTGAGATTGATTGCTCTTCTCAAAGCCTCTTTTCCATTATTGAAAGGTCCCAGATATTCCCGATCTAAAATGGGCGGAATATGTTTACAGTTCCTTTCATGGATTTCGAATTTCCCTACAGAATTACATTTGGTAGACAGGTAAAAGAATTTCATAAGAAGGGATTAATTTCCAAACCTATGAAATTCTTTTATAACTTAAAATACTTATAATGAGGTATTTTTTATTTCTGTACAGTAAATTTCTATTTTCTTGGTATATTTTTCAGTTTGAATGGCTACTTCATCCAAAATTCGGACTGACGCATAGGCATCGCATCTATATACCCAAATACCTCACTCCAATTTACTTTGCTCTCCCTCCTTACTTTTACCCCTCCATCTAGTCCAATCAGAACCCAACAGTCATTTTTTGAACCTAATAAATATTGTTTTTTGAGCGCTGAAATATATGCTTCTGAAAAAGAGAACTCTACATTTGAAACCACTGAATCGTTGAAGACAAAATAGGCAAGTTTCCTTTCCTCGAACTCATCCGACAAGCTATCTGCCTCAAATATCTCTTGTTTTCCTTGTGCAGGAAATAACAAAATCACCCTATTTTTCCATTTAAGTTCGTCTAGCCTAGTGATACCATCTGATACCATAATAAGTGACAAAATCAGAAGTAAAGATTGGGTTTTCATTGGAACAGCTCCTTTTCAGCGAAATAAACTGCAATTTACATATCTCGATTTACAATTTTAGTAGATGCAGTTAATTATTCTTTTTCCTCAGTTCAATTACAGTGATTTCAGGCCAAATACCCACTCTTCCCGAAAAAGCATGAAACCCGAATCCCCTGTTGACATACAAGTATCGATTCATTTCATCATACAATCCCGCCCAATTGGGATATCTATATTGAACCGGGCTCCATCTGACTACAGGTGTTTCTATGCCCATCTGCATACCATGAGTATGACCAGATAAAGTAAGGTGGATATGGTTTGGATGGTTTTTCACTTCTACATCCCAGTGAGAGGGATCATGGGAAAGCAGAATTTTAAAATCTTCAGGTGACAACCCTTTTATAGCCTTCTCCAGATCTCCTTTTGCTTTAAATCCCACACCCCAATTTTCAACTCCGACAAGGAAAAGCTGCTGCCCGTCTTTTTTGATGCTTACATGTTCATCTAATAGCAAGCGGTAGCCCATCTTTTGATGTTGTGCTTTGAGTTTAGCGAAATTTTCATCTTTTGCCTCTTTACTTGGCCAGCTGATATAGTCACCATAATCGTGGTTTCCCAAAATAGAAAATTGTCCATACTTGGCTTTAATTTGGCTAAATTGGTGAAGCATGGGTTCGATTTCGTCCGCTTTATGATTTACAAGGTCTCCGGTAAACACAAAAAGATCTGCCTGCTGCGCATTTGCGAGATCTATCCCTTTTTGAACAGCAGCATGGTTCCCAAAACTTCCTGCATGTATGTCCGAAAGCTGTACAATTGTAAATCCGTTGAAAGCGTCCGGTAAAGCATCAAAATAAACGACTTCTCTGTGAACTTTGAAATTGTATTTTCCATATGTCATCCCAAATACAAAGCTGAAAAAAGGCACTGCGGCAAGGATAATAGCCAAAAGACTGACCCAAACCATTCGCTTTTGATAGGTAAACCCTTTGCTATAGTCTATTAAAAAATGGACTCCCGCTTGAGCATTTCTGAAGATATCTTCGCCCAAGAGCACCAAGACACATACCACCTGGGTCACGAGAACTGTCAGGAACACGTCAAAGACGGATTGGATAGAAGACAATCCACCTCCATACAACACAAACCTTCCCAACATGAACAAGACCCAAAAAGAGATTCCTTGGAAAATTACCCAGTAGCTTACAGATAGGATTTGTTTTAAACGCTCTCCTTCGAATAAGGTAAAAATGGTTTTAATGGCTTGAAATACATACCAGTTCAGAAAAGAAGAAAGAAGAAATAGAGATATGAGGAATATGATTCCACCAAATTGGTTCATGAGTGTAGGATTGATCCTTTACCTATACAGAAATTGAATCAAAAATGTTCGATTTTATCCAATTGTTTGAATGGAGATCTGACTTTGGAGAGAAGATGATGCGTGTCCACCATAGGTACCGTGGACCGGCATGGTAAATTCAGGTCTATAACTTGCCGCTAAAGGAATGTATGTCTGATCCGTAAAGAGACCCAGACTAGGATCAAGTCCAATCCAGCCCGCACCTGGAAAAAAAGCCTCAAGCCATGCATGAAGTTCGTGGCCAGCTTCAAGTTCCTGATTAAAGGCATAGCCGCTTACAAACCTACTCGCTATCCCCACATTTCTCAACATGACCATCATCATATAGGCTAAGTCCCTACATGAACCTTCTTTTTCATCAAACACCTGCTTGACAGGCAATATACCAGGCTCTTCCCTTTCCTGATGCACCCAGTCACCATGTAAATGTGCCAAAAGTCCGCTCAAAAACCCGACGATACTGGAAGATTCTGCCATAATTTTTCTGGTGAAATCTTCTAATTCAGGTAAAGGTGATTTTGACCTAAATGGCATCAAAAATTCTTCCAATTCAGTAGGATAAGGTAATTCATTAAATGGGAAAGGAAGGGAAGGATCCAGGATAAAAGCAAATGGATTAAAGCTTTTTAATTCGATGTCCAACATGACAGAAATGTCCAGGTGGGATGTTTCCCCAGAAAACCAAGCCTGATAGTAGCTGTTGCTTTCTGCATCTAAGCGCTCACTGATATCCATAGGCAGTGGATTGACATTCCACATTCCAGAATGCAAAGTAAAATAGCTTCGCTGCTGAGGAATCAGAAATAACCGGTGAAAATTTAAGATGACAGGATTGTCAAATCGGTAGTGGGTAAGATGACTTATTGCAATTCGCATCAGATGTTTTTGGTCAGAACCTCGGTTTTTTCATTCTCCAAGGCTTTTTGCAAAACATCGGCTGGAAGTTCACGGATCGCTGATTTCAGCCTGCCATTCCAGAATAAGGAAATATGTTCTAATTCTTTTTTGTCGAAGCGCTTCTCGATGGTATGGTAAGTATCATTGTGGAGGACTACTGTATCAATTGGAAAGTCAACATCATTAGCTGAAATGGCTGTGGCATCGAAAGCAAGAAACGCACATTTCAGTGCATAGTCCAACGAATCATCATAGCTTAAGGAGCGCCTCAAAACCGGATTTCCTGCTCCTGTATTACCAATGATTACAAAAGGTGTTCCCTTTCGGATTTCAATCCAATTCCCCTGAGGATAAAGCAGATAAAGCTTGGGTTCCTTATCATCTTCAAGCTGTCCTCCGATAATAGAAAACAGATTGAAAGACATTCCAGCTTCTTCTAAATAAAATTTATCCTCCCTATTTACCCGCTTAATTTGGTTGCCAAATTCATTAACTGCCTTGTATAGCTTATTGAAATTATGGTCTTCTTGTTCGATCACCTCGGTAAAATAGGTAATTGCCTTATCCCTAACCGAACGCAATCCAGAGGTCATGATGAAATAAGAATGTTTGTTCTTATTGACGGTGTACACCTTTTTGGATGTTGTCGTCTCACTCCCGGAAGTAATTCTGGTATCAGATAGACCTACAAGGCCATTTTTGGTTTTGATTGCTAAGCAAAATGTCATTGAAATTGGGTGTTTTGGCTTATAAAGTTATGCTTTATCTGAAAGAAATTGTCATTTATTTTATCAGAAATTGCATTTGTCTTTACCTGAAGTTGATCCAAATACTCATGAAGGCCCATTTCGAATATTTCTTCCACATCTGTAAACTCCAAATTTGACCTCAATTCTCCCATTGCTTTTTCGGCAGTGTTTTTATATCCTGTATGTGATGAACCGGAAATCCTGTGTAAACATTTTTCCGCCATCTTGATACAAAAAAACACTGATCTGGGAAATTCTCTGTTAAGTACCAAGAATTCCACAACTTTTGCTGGTTCAATATTCCCGTAAAATTTCCTGTAGGTATTGAAAGCAGTCACTGATTTTAGCAATGCAGTCCAGTGCAAATAATCTAAAGGTGTGCCAACCATATTTGGCGATGGCAGTAGGATGTGGTATTTGACATCAAGAATTCTACTTGTCTTATCTGCCCGCTCCAGGTATAGGCCCAACTGCCTGAAATACCAGGCTTCTGTTCTCGCAACTGTGCTTTCCGCCAGTCCATACAACAGCAAAACCTGGTTTTTGACACTCTCAAAAAAAGCCCTTGGATCATCCTTACTCCAATCTTTTTTCTCTGCTCTTTTTTTGACAAAATGGTACAACTCATTTAAATATTCCCAAGTCTCTTTGGTGAGATTTTCTCTGATAACCCGGGCATTTTCACGGGCAAAACTCACTGAAGAGATGATGGAATTGGGGTTGTCTAGATCAAAAGCCAGGAAGTGTACCACGTCTTTTCGCTCAAAACCATTGGGATATTTAGACTTATACAAATCCTGATCTCCAGTGGTGACCACAAGCGGCTCCCACTGTGCTTTTAAATCAGGCGGAAGATCAAGCATCAGGTTGAAATTTACGTCAATAAACCGGGCATAATTTTCTGCCCTTTCCAGATATCTTCCTAACCAATAGATGGAACTTGCTACTCTACTCAGCATATCGTCAATTGTATAAAACCCAAGTATCTTTACTGCCCCCACCTTGGGAGCTGTTCACTACCAACGAACCCTTCTTCAAAGCCACCCTAGTCAATGCCCCCGGGATCACCTCAATTTCCTCACCATAGAGGATATAGGGACGAAGATCCACATGTCTGCCTTCAAGTCCTGTAGGGGTAAGTGTAGGCACAGTGGATAAAGACAAGGTAGGCTGTGCTATATAATTGGAAGGATTGTCCATGATCAGGGTTTTGAATAATTCCTGCTCTTCTTTTGTTGATTTTGGCCCGATCAACATGCCATAACCTCCGGCAGCATTGGTTTCCTTGATCACCAAGTCCGCAATATTTTCCAATACATACTGTCTGTCCTCCTCTTCCCTACACAGGTAAGTCGGCACATTATTTAAAATAGGCTCTTCATTTAAATAATATTTGATCAATTTAGGAACATAGGCATACACCGCCTTATCATCTGCTACGCCAGTTCCGGGAGCATTTGCCAACGCAATGTTGCCAGCTTTGTATGCTTCAAATAGACCGGGGATGCCAAGCAACGATTCAGGATTGAATGCAAGTGGATCTAAAAAAGTATCATCAATCCTTCGGTACAATACATCGATTTGTTCAAGGCCCTTGGTGGTCTGCATGTATACACGCTTGTTTTGACAGATCAAATCCACACCTGAAACCAGTTCCACTCCCATCTGCAATGCCAGATAAGAATGTTCAAAATAAGCCGAATTGTAAATTCCAGGGGTGAGCACCCCTACTACCGGACGCTCCTTGTTGGATATAAATTGCAACATCCTGAGTAATTTGGCTGGATAATCAGATACAGGCATCACCCCCATCTGATTGATCAATTCGGGATATGCTCTTTTGATGATTTCCCTGCTTTCGAGCATGTAAGACACCCCAGATGGGCACCTGAGATTGTCTTCCAACACATAATACTTGCCGTCTTTATCCCTGACTAAGTCAGTACCTGTAATGTGGCACCAGATTCCTTTAGGGGGAGTGAGACCAATACATGGCTTGAGGTAATCCTTACTTTGAAGGATAAGTTCTTCTGGTATCACTTTATCTTTCAGGACTTTCCTTTCATTGTAGATGTCCTGCAAAAAAAGATTCAGCGCGTGAATGCGCTGCTTGAGGCCAGCTTCGATAAGCTTCCACTCTGGGTTGGGTATGATTCTGGGCACGATGTCCAAATGAAGGATTTTCTCTATCCCTTGATTGTCGTGGTAGACATTAAAAGTCATCCCCATCGCCAATTGAGTCTTGTTTGCGGAATATTGCAAATGTGACATCTTTTTAGGGGTAGTTTTCCCAATTAATTTGAGATATTCCTCATAATGGGTTCTACATTGACCCTCTGAGACAAACATTTCATCATAATTGTCCCCTACTTGGTAATTATTTGTCTCCATAGGCTTTAAAAATTGAGCTGCATTCAATATAGGGATTTTACAAAATCATTCAAATTCTACACCCACTATTTGCCAATAATCAGTCCTTAAAAACAAAAAACTTTGGCCAAGTAGATTAGCCAAAGTTTTTACTGTAGAATTTTCAATTGAAACTAGGATATCGGAGAACCATCAGCAGTAGGCTGATGTGGGTGTAGTAGCCGTAAACTACCATCCCTGTCTTCCGCCATCAATATCATGCCTTCGGAGTCAATCCCCATCATTTTGCGTGGTGCAAGATTGATCAACATGGTGACTTGCTTTCCTACTAGATCTTCCGGTTTGAAATATTCTGCTATGCCACTTAAAACTGTTCTTTTGCCTAAACCTGTATCAACAGTAAGCTTGAGCAATTTTTTGGATTTGGGCATGGCTTCCGCTGCAAGAACCTTGACTATCCGCATATCGAGCTTAGCAAAATCATCATAAGTAATGATATCCTTCATAGGTGGAGCAACTGCCTTTTCCAGTTCATTTTGTTTTTTGGCCTCCAACAGTTTAGCTACTTGTGCATCCACTGTTTGGTCTTCTATTTTTTCAAAAAGCAATGCTGCTTCTGCTAGTTGCTGTCCTTCCTGAAGTAAATCTGTCCTTTCTGTATCCTTCCATTTCAAACCCTTCATACCGAACATATGGAATATTTTTTCTGAAGTAAATGGCATAAACGGTTCAGCCACAACAGCAAGGTTTGTAGCCAGATTCAAAGCAATGTTGAGGATGGTTCCGGTTCGGTCAGCATCTACTTTGATAGTCTTCCAGGGTTCTGTATCTGCCAGGTATTTATTTCCAGCACGTGCAAAATCCATAACAAATGACAAAGCTTCCCTAAATCTGTATCTTTCAATAGATCCTGCAATTTTTGCAGGAAACTCTTTGATGAGCTGCAAGATTTCTTCATCCTGCGGGGTCAAAGTACTTAAAGCAGGTACCTTACCTGCGAAGAACTTATGGGTCAAGACAACTGCCCTATTCACAAAATTTCCATATATGGCTACCAGTTCTGAGTTGTTGCGGGACTGAAAGTCTTTCCATGTAAAATCATTGTCTTTCGTCTCAGGAGCATTGGCAGTGAGGACGTATCTCAATACATCCTGCTTACCCGGAAATTCCTCCAGATACTCGTGTAGCCATACCGCCCAATTTCTGGAAGTAGAAATCTTATCGCCTTCAAGATTCAAAAATTCATTGGCAGGCACATTGTCAGGTACGATAAAGCTACCTAAGGTCTTTAAAATCGCAGGAAATATGATACAATGGAATACAATATTGTCCTTTCCGATAAAGTGGACAAGTTTGGTGTCTTCACTTTTCCAATAAGGTTCCCAGTCTACTCCTTTGGCTTTTGCCCATTCTTTTGTCGAAGAAATGTAACCTATCGGTGCATCAAACCAAACATAAAGTACTTTTCCCTCCGCTCCTTCTACCGGTACGGGTATCCCCCACTCCATATCTCTTGTCATAGACCTGGCCTGTAATCCATCACCAGCTTCCAACCATGATCTACATTGACCCAATACATTGTTTTTCCAATCTTGGGCATGTTCCACCAAAATCCATTCTTTTAAAAAGTCCGTGTACTTTGCCAAATCCAAAAACCAATGTTTGGTTTCTTTAAGTACCGGAACACTTCCGCTGAGCTTGGATTTTGGATTGATCAGTTCGGTAGGACTTAAGGAGCTTCCACATCGCTCACATTGATCCCCATAAGCACCTTCAAAACCACATTTCGGACAAGTTCCTTCAATATATCTATCAGCTAGAAATTGGCCAGCTTCTTCATCATAGTACTGTTGGGTAACCTGCTCTAGAAATTCCCCTTTGTCATACAAATCTTTAAAAAGACCTCCAGCTGTGTCATGATGAATTTTGGCAGAGGTTCTTGAATAGTGGTCAAAACTGATCCCGAATTCCTTAAAACTATGCTGCATCATCTCATGGTAATGATCCACAACTTCCTGTGGCGTTTTACCTTCTTTCATGGCTTTGATGGTGATCGCAACACCATGTTCATCAGATCCGCAAACATAGGCCACTTCTTTCTGATTGGACCTTAAATACCGGACGTATATGTCTGAGGGAATATAACAACCTGCAAGGTGCCCAATATGCAAAGGACCATTGGCATAAGGTAATGCAGATGTAACAGTATATCTTTTTATCGTCTTAGATTTCATGGAAGGCAAAGATAGGAGAATGATTTGTTTGGGAAAATTAGACCTGTTGGTATTCTTTTCGGGCTTCATCAGTGAGCACACCTTGGTAAATCACCTGAATCACTTGGTCATAAAGTTGACTTGGGCTGAGATTGAGATTTTCTTGCATCTCTTTGGGAAACTGTGTCAGAAATTTTGGATCTATAAGGTTTTGTATAGCAGAGGCATAAAGGAAGACGATCAAGCTTATATTGGCCTGTGAATTGACAAAACCTTTATCTTTCCCTTCTTGGATTAGTTTTTGAAAACGCATATAGGCAGACTCCTTTATATATTGCTGTAGTTCTGACCAAATTTCAGGTGCATGTTCCCTTAGATCTGAAAGCAGTTCTCCGTTGATTGGAGCCAAATCTTTGGCAGTGACGCTGAGCATGGACTTCAGCTTAGAAGTAAATGGTAAATATGGATTACTTACCACTGTTTCAACCTTCAAGGAAAGCTTGTTTTTGAGAATATCAAAACAAGAGGCAAGCAACTCCATTTTTCCAGGAAAATATTTATAGAGGGTTTTTTTACTCATGGAAAGGTCCTGTGCAATATCATCCATAGTTGTATTTTTATAGCCCTGTTTCAAAAAGAGGTCATAAGCTACGTCTAATATTTTTGCTTCTGTTTCTGTTTTTTTACTCATGAGAATGGGATGAGGAGCAAATATAGGCATTACAGATTATTTATCTTTCCTCAAATTAATGCTATTGGGCGCACATAATAGTTGGTGAATCTACAGGCAAAGGTTATTTTTGAAACCACCAATGCTTCGATAATAGCATCGCCTACCCATGAACCGAGAAAAAGCACAGGAAAGAATCGCAGAGCTAAGCCAACTGATCAACTATCATAATCACCTTTACTATCAAGAAGATAGAATTGAAATCAGCGACTTTGAATTTGACAAAATGCTTGAGGAACTGATCTCATTGGAAAAGGCATATCCTGACCTTCTTGAGGTTGACAGTCCCAGTCAAAGGGTCGGTGGTACTGTCACAAAAGAATTTGAAACAGCTGCCCATGCTTACCGCATGCTTTCTTTGGGCAATACCTACTCTGAAGAGGAGCTTTTTGCATTTGACGAGCGGGTGGCAAAGGGTCTTGGTCATCGGAATTTTGAATATTTCTGCGAGCTGAAATTTGATGGTGTCGCAATAAGCCTGGTTTACGAAAACGGGAGACTCATCAGGGCTGTTACCAGAGGAGATGGTACCCGCGGAGATGTGGTCACTGAAAATGTGAAAACCATCCGCAACATCCCCATGAGAATCCAAGGTGAAAACATCCCAGGGTCTTTTGAAGTCAGGGGTGAAATCTTTTTGCCAATCCGGGAATTCGAAAAAATCAATGCCGCAAGAGAATCAGAAGGAGAAGCATTATTAGCCAATCCAAGGAATGCTGCCTCTGGAACGCTGAAGATGCAGGATAGTGGCATAGTGGCCAAAAGACGATTGAACTGTTATTTCTACCAATTGATAGGTGATGATATTGGAGTAGAAAAACATGAAGATGCAATCCGTCTTTTGGAAAAATGGGGATTCAATGTCTCCCCCACTTACAGCAAATGTGCAAACATCACAGATGTCATCAATTATATCGAAAGCTGGAGAGAAAAAAGATTTGAAATGCCGCTCGACACGGACGGAGTAGTTTTAAAAATTAACGATTACCAACAAAGAGAGGAATTAGGATTTACTGCAAAGATCCCTAAATGGGCTATAGCCTATAAATACAAAGCAGAAAGTGCGGAAAGCAAGCTATTGTCAATTACCTATCAGGTGGGGCGTACCGGTGCCATCACGCCTGTTGCCAACCTCTCTCCAGTCCACTTAGCTGGAACAACAGTAAAGCGGGCTTCTTTACACAATGCAAATGAAATTGAGCGCTTAGGATTGCATGTTGGTGACACAGTTTTTGTAGAAAAAGGTGGGGAAATCATTCCCAAAATCACCGGGGTATCGGTAGAAAAAAGAACACCTGGCTCATCACCAGTGCAGTACATTGCGCATTGCCCTGAATGTGGCTCTGAATTATTGCGAAAAGAAGGTGAAGCCAAACATTTTTGCCCCAACGCCAAAAGTTGCCCTCCGCAACTATTAGGAAGAATAGAGCATTTTGTCCATAAGAGAGCTATGGACATAGATTCTATGGGTACTGAAAGAATCAAGGCACTTATTGATCAGGGATATATTGAGAATCCGGCTGACATCTATGACCTTAAGGCAAAGCAGGATCTACTCTTAGGACTGGAAATGAATCAGGATCAGTATCAAAAAGCAGATGACGGGCTTTTGTATGTTGAATTGTCCAAAGCTCTTTTTGCTCTTACCGATCAAATACCCCTTTCCTTCATTCAGACTTTTTTACAAAGCAACAATGATAAAGCGCTGAGCAGAATATTGAATGATTTTCAGGTAGCAATCAGGCAAAGTAAAAAGAAAGTCGCCCAAAATGTAGGCACAATACAGTTGCTTATCCATTTGTTGGAGACCAATCAATTTCCACAGGTGGAAGATTTTTTACCAGTTCCTGTGGTACTTAATCTTTTAATCGGTAAATCGATGCCGTTACAGGATTTGGTTATAGCAGCCCAACATGAAAGCAATGTTCACAGCATCATGTTAAAGTTGCAGCTTCAATTGACTCAAGAGCAGGAAGACAGAATTAAAAAACTCAAGGCAAATTCCTTCCAAACCGGCGTTATCAGCAACATGATGCAAGGGATTGAAGCCTCAAGGGCCCAACCATTTGAACGGGTTTTATTTGCATTGGGGATTCGAAATGTAGGTGAAAATACCGCACAGATTCTAGCCAGACATTTCAAATCTATCGATGGGCTTTCGGCCGCTTCAGATGAAGCGTTGCGTGAGGTGAATGGAGTCGGTGAAACTTTGGTCAGCAGTCTTAGGGAGTTTTTTGCCGATCCTGAAAATTTGGCTGTCATTGAGCGCCTGAAAGCCCATCAACTTCATTTTGAAGTCACAGCTACGCATACAGAACTGAGCAGTAGAAAATTGGAAGGTCTCAAAATATTAGCTTCAGGCAGACTCAACCATTTTAAAAGAGATGAGATCATAGATTTTATAGAAGCCAACGGTGGGGAATACGTAAAATCAGTAAGCAAGACACTGTCATTTATCATTGAAGGCGAAGAAATGGGTCCGAGCAAAAAGGAAAAAGCCGAAAAACTTGGGGTCAAGCTTATCAGTGAACAGGATTTTCTTGATATGTTTGAATTTAATGAAAGGTTATGAAAGCCATTAAAGAATACTTTGTGAACCGCAAACTCCAAAAGCTGGTTAATCAGAAAACGGCCTACATGCCTATCCCGGAAAAAATTCGTTGTATAGGTCTGTTGGCAGACAGTGAAAGTGATTTTTTGGTAGCAAAAGAAGCCATTAGGAATCATTGGGGATTTCAAGCCAGATTGATCGGGCTCTTTTACGATGATCAGCCACAAAGACCATTGGAAGGGATGTCACACCGAGATTTCAGCATCATCGGAAGGCCTTCTGCCTATTTTAATGAATTTCTGGAAGAAAAACCTGACTTTATTTTAGTGGCCTCTATTAACCTAAACCCATATTTGCGTTATTTGCTACACTTAAAAAACAACACCTTCCGGATTGGATTTTATAATGAAATCAATAGGTCATGTCTAGACTTAATGGTAGCTCATGAAAATGAAGAATCTAGAGGCAACATCAATAATTTAATAGATTATCTAAACAGAATAAACACACCATGTTGAAATTTCACGGTACCGGAGTGGCCATGATTACCCCTTTCAAAGATGACTTCTCCATAGACTTCGAGGGCCTGAAGAAGGTAATTGACCATGTCATCTCGGGAAAAGTCGACTATCTTGTAGTACAAGGAACCACCGGAGAAACCGCCACCTTGACCAAACAGGAAAAAAGGCAGGTGCTGAAAGCAACCATCGAACATACGGCAAACCGTGTACCCATTGTCTATGGCATGGGGGGAAACAGCACTCAAGCCCTTCTGGACGAAATCCAAGAAACGGATTTTACTGGTATAGATGCAGTCCTTTCCGTCAGCCCTTACTATAATAAACCAAGCCAAGATGGTATAATCGCGCATTACAGGAAGTTTGCGGATGCATGTCCTGTACCTGTAATTCTTTATAATGTGCCCGGACGGACCATGTCCAATATGACTTATCAGACTACTATTACTTTGTCCGAACACCCAAATATCATTGGGATCAAAGAGGCAAGCGGTGATATGTCCCAGTGCATGAGAATAGCAGCTAAAATGCCAAAAGATTTTCTATTGATTTCAGGAGATGATATTCTGACACCATCTATGCGTGTGCTTGGAGGCCAAGGTGTCATTTCAGTCTTGGCCAATGCCTATCCCGAAATCTTCCACACCATTTGCCATGCTGACCTTGATAAGGCAAAAGAAGCTGCCTTTAGACTTCTGGACATCAATCCTATGATGTATGAAGAAAGCAATCCTGTTGGTGTAAAATACTTGATGAAACACATGGGCATCTGCGGTGATACCGTAAGACTTCCCCTTGTGACTGGATCTGAAAGCCTCAAAACCAGAATTAGAGAAGCTGCTCAGTCTGTTTAAGCTAATAAGAGGCTGTTTGTGATTGGCTTGGTGCTGAATGAAACCTGCCCAAGACATTGAACAAACAGCCTCTTTTCATTAAATTGTTTTTCAATCCAACCTGACATGGACGCTCCCATCAAGCTATTAACCCTCAATCAGCTGATCAAAAACACACTGGAAAACCAGTTAGAGCCAAGTTATTGGGTGATTGCAGAAATAGGAGAGTTCAAAGCTGGTAGTGGAGGTCATGCCTATTTGGATTTGGTAGAAAAGCAGGGAAACCAGATACTGGCAAAAATCCGGGCCAATATTTGGTCATACACTTACAGGTCATTATCTGCAAATTTCACCTCTGTTACAGGACAGCAGCTCCGTAATGGCATGAAAATCTTGGCCTATGTCACTGTCACTTTTCATGAGGTTTATGGCATTAGCCTAAACATCAAAGACATAGATCCAAATTTCACTTTAGGCGAAAGAGCCAGACAAAGACAAGAAGTAATCGACCGCCTTAAAGCTGAAGGATTGCTTACGCTCAACAAAAGGTACTCATTACCTATTGTCCCTCAAAAAATAGCAGTGATCAGCAGTGCAACTGCAGCAGGTTACGGTGATTTTATCAATCAACTTCAGCACAACCCCTACGGCTATGCGATTCAGACTAAGCTTTATCAGGCAAATTTACAAGGCAGTGGAGGTGTTGCTTCCCTTTTGCAGGCTTTATGGCTAGTTGAAAAACAACAGGAACAATTTGATGCTTTGGTTATCATTCGAGGGGGTGGAGCTCAGACAGACCTGGATTGCTTTGATGATTATGACTTGTGTGCAGGGATTTCTAAATTCCCATTACCTGTCTTTACAGGTATAGGCCATGAAAGAGATGAAACCATTGCAGACCTGGTTGCCCATACCAGACTCAAAACACCCACTGCTGTTGCTGAATTTATCCTAGCTGGTATTCGAAGCTATGAAGAACAACTGCTTGGACATTTAAAACTCATGGAAAGAACAGCATCACAAATGCTGTTTGTGGAAGACAAAAGAATTCTAGAAGCTGAAAGCAGACTTAAAGGAAAAATCAGCAACATCTTGCAGCTAGCCCATGAGCAGCTTAAATTACTCCAATCACAAATCCTTAACCACACTGGAAGCAGACAGAAATTTGAAACACAGCGGATCAAAAACCTCGAAAACCTAATTCAGACACAAGCTAAAGGCTATCTCAACCAGGCTGAAAGACAGCTAAACCACTTGGAAAAATCCATTGGTCAACTTGACCCTCGACAACTTTTGGAGCGTGGTTATACCTGGACGGAAGTAGATGGAAATCCAGTAGGCACAATAGAGGTCAAAGCCGGGCAAATACTTACTACCTACACACGTAACAAAGTCATAAAAAGTACCATTCAAAATATTGATAGAAATGAGCGATAACAACTTAAGTTACGATCAGGCATTGCGCCGCATTGAAGAAATTGTATCCATCCTGGAAAAAGGGGAAAAAGGAATTGATGAATTATCCGCATTGGTAATTGAGGCTTCCACTTTGATAAAGGTGAGCAGAGCTAAGTTGAGGCAAACAGAAGAAGCCATTTCAGACGCTTTCTCAAATCCTTAGATCAGAGAAAACCCAATATTTACTTCCTTAATGAGCATTTAAGTCACTATGATCACGTACAGACATCTACAAAAAGTGGGGATAAAAATATGGCTCTGCCTGTTCTTAGCGATAATTTCCACATCAGCAGGAAACCATCTTTTCGCACAGAATTTTTACAAAGAAAGATCTGGCAGGAATCAAACCATGGGCGCAGGCATTGGACCAGGTTTTATATTTGCTGATAACGGAGGGATTTATAGAGATTTAAACTTTACACTTAAACCTGCTCTCTCAGTGCATTATGGAAGGAGGCTCAACTCTTGGTGGCAACTAAGGGCCACTGCTGGAATTCAAGGTCTTCGTAGTGGAGGTGATTATCCAATAGATGTACTTCAGGTATGGGATTTACGCAGATCCGCCTTTAGGTTCTCTGGTACTGCTCTTTATGCAGATGTGATGCCGATGATTCAGCTTAGGCCTTTTTTTAATCACATGGATAGGCCTACTTTCAATTGGTATGGTGGTATAGGTATAGGATTTTTACAAGCTTCTACAACGCTATATTATAGCATGAGCCAAAATTCCCCTTCCCGCACGCAGCGGCTTCTTACTGCAAGTTTTCCTGTAAGGTCAGGTGTTAGCTATAGATTAGGGGATTATGGGGACATCAGTTTAGAAGGCAGCCTGATCCTGACAATGACCGATGAAATCGATGGAAATAGGGGTTACAATAAACTGGGAGATCACTTGATCAATATACAACTGCAGTATACCAGATATCTGAAACTCAAGTAATGCTTAACTTGTAAAACTTTGCAGTATTTCTAAATACTTCCGAGGTATGTTTACCAGAAGATTTTGATGTATTCCAGGGATGCGGACGATAAAGTAATCTTTATTCCCTTTCTGAACACACTCTCCCCGCATCCCTTCAAGTGGTCCACCGAGTATTTTTACTTCTTGACCAGGATCAATATTGGACGAATCGGCCTCTACAGCAATCCCAGTCTCTAAAATTCTCCTGATAGTAGAGATTTCCTCCTCCCGAACTACGGCATGTTCACCTGAAAAATTGACGAATTTTACTGCACCGGGCACCTGCAATGCTTCCCATAAATCCTTTCTGGAAATTTTCACAAAGACATACCCGTTAAAAAGCGCTTTTTGTACTTTCTTTTTCCTGTCACTCCACTGCCGAAGTTCTTCAACAATAGGTAGATAGGCCTCAATGCCTTTTTCTTCAAGCCTATCCGCAACTTTCTTCTCTGATCTTGATTTGGTATACATTACATACCATTGCAATTCATCCATCCTAAACCTGAATATTTGGAATGTAAAATTGCGAATATCACGCTGCAAAACCACATAATTTTGATAATTAAAATAACTGGATCAGAAAAAAAAAAGATCATTCCTCAATAGTAAATAGGCATTAAATAAAAAAACCCTCCGGATACTATCCAGAGGGTTTAATCATTTAAAAACCACCAACCTTTATTTAATCATGCTATTTCATTCTACGAACCAACATGTTAAACTTATCTGCCATGAGATACATGACAGGTACGATTACTAACGTAAGAAATGTTGCAAAGGTTAACCCAAATATTACAGTCCAAGCCATTGGTCCCCAGAAGGCTGCATTGTCTCCTCCAACATAAAATTGAGGGTCAAAAGAGGAGAACAATGTGGCAAAATTGATATTCATTCCTATTGCCAATGGGATCAAACCCAGGACAGTGGTGATGGCAGTCAGCAATACTGGTCTTAATCGTGTTTTACCTCCTTGAATAATACTGCTCAATAATTCCTCAAAAGGTAAAAATTGACCTTCCTGAATTCCCAATTCATCTCTACGCCTTTCCCTTACCAGATTGGTATAATCAATCAATACGATGGCATTATTCACTACAACACCTGCAAGGGAAATGATACCGATACCTGTCATGATCACGACAAAGTCCATATTGAAGGCGACTAGGCCGAGAAATACCCCAATAGTACTCAAAATCACTGATGCCATGATGATAAATGGTGTAGTCACACTATTAAATTGTGCTACAATAATCAGGAATATGACAGATACAGCAATAAACAAAGCCCTTATCAAAAACTGCATGGACTTGGCTTGTTCTTCCTGTTCACCTGTAAATTTCACATTAATTCCCTCTGGGACTTCATAGTTGGCCACTAGTTCCTTAAGCTCATTGTTGATTTCAGTAGCATTATATCCATCAGTGACGTTCGAGAAAATGGTGATGACCTTATTGAGGTCTTTTCTTCTTACCGAACCATAAGTAGAGCCATATTGAAGTTCAGCAACTGAAGAAATCGGCACTTCTTTTTTATTTCCAAACTTATCTCTAAAGCTGATTTTCTTGTTAACGAGACTTGAAAGGTCATAGCGGTATTCATCTTTCAAACGCAGTTGAATCGGGTAATCATCCTCCCCTTCTTTATATTTTGATACCTCAAGCCCAAATAAGGCAGTCCGGAGTTCATTGGCTATAGTTGCGGTAGAAAGTCCAAATCTCCTTGCTTTCTCTCTATCTATGTTCAAGATAACTTCCGGACTTCCCAGTTCAAGATCTGTCTTCAATTCTTCAATGCCTGGAATGTTGGCAGAACTTAAGTACTCACTAAAATCTCCTACGAAGTCTATAAGTCTTTCAAACTCCTCACCACTCACTTCAATGTTCACAGCCTTACCTACCGGAGGCCCATTTCTTTGTTTATCAACAGTCACAAGTACACCGGGATAATTGGCCACAAGGTCACGGATATCTTCCATAGCCTTATTGGTATTGATTCCTTGTCTAAACTGGTACTCTAAGAAACTGATGGTGATTTTTGCCTTGTGAGGTGTATTGGCAATGCTTGGTCCGGCAGACTGATCACCGGTACCCTCTCCCACTTGAGTAATCACAGCTTCAATGATGTCTCCATAAGGTTTGAGCACCTCCATCAATTCGTCTTCCATCCCAAGGACGAAGTTGTTGGTTGCTTCAGTATCTGTACCTATAGGATTTTCAATAAAGACATTGACCAATGCTGGCTGGTTGTCTGGAAAGAAAAGCATTTTAGGAGCTTTGATATATAGCAATCCTAATGACAATACCAGCAACAACACAGTTCCTCCAAAGAAGATGTAAGGTTTTCTTCCCCTTAAAGCATAAGCCAAAGTTCTTTCATAAAGATTTTCCAAATAAACCAAAAACACATTTTGGAACCACCTGATCGCTCTTCTCAACACATACACGTTGAATACTGTAAGTATAGCTCCCAACATCAGTAGATTTCCAATACTGATCCAACCCAAAACGTAGCAAATCGTGGCAATGACAGCTAAAACGAGTGCCGTGATGAGGGATTTTCTTTTAGGTTTGTTGGGGTCAATCTCCTGCACCTTCATGTATAGCGATGTCAACACAGGATTGACAATCAGTGCTACAAAGAGTGAGGAAGAAAGTACTATGATCAGCGTGATTGGGAGGTATTTCATAAACTCACCAATCAGATCATCCCAGAAAGCCAAAGGCAAAAATGCAGCTAGAGTTGTAGCAGTGGAGGTAATAATAGGCCAGGCCACTTCACCTACACCTTCTTTGGCTGCACGAATAGGATCTTTCCCTTCTTGCATCAGCCTGTAGATGTTTTCCACTACCACTATACCGTTGTCCACTAGCATACCCAAAGCCAGAATAAGTGCAAAAAGCACCATAAGATTAAGGGTGATGCCCAAGGCATTCAAGATCAGGAAGGAAATAAACATGGAAAGCGGAATGGCAACTCCTACAAAAAGGGCATTTCTAAAGCCTAAGAAAAACATCAAGATCAAAACCACCAGAATCACCCCAAATATGATACTGTTCTCAAGATCTTTCACTTGTGATCTGGTAGCTTTGGACTGATCATTGGTGATACTCACTTCAAGATCTGGTGGAAACCTGTCACTTTTGGCTTTTTGGATAATATCCTTGATTTTATCAGAAGCATCTAGAAGATTCTCCCCACTCCGCTTGACTACGTTGACAGTGACTACAGGAAGCTTATTGCTTCTGGCATAACTTTCCCGCTCTTTATAGGTGTCTTTGACTTCTGCTACATCACCTAAGTAAACTATCCTGTTTTCTTCTGTTTTGATGATGATGTCATTCAGTTCATTTGGATTTTTGAATTCCCCAGTGACCCTAAGAGACCTTCTGAATTCCCCTGCCAAGACATTACCGCCAGAAATGGTGACATTTTCTTGGGATACAGCATCAGAAATATCACTAAAAGAAACCCCAAGTGCTTCCATTTTAAAAATATCAGCATCTATTCTGATTTCTCTTTGGATCGTTCCCCTAAGTTCAGCTTTGGAGATCTCCGCCAATTTTTCAATTTCATCTTCCAGGTACTCACCAAATTTCTTCAACTCTTCTTCGGTATAATTACCAGAAAGGTTGATGTTCATGATTGGAAAATCAGAGGTATTGACTTCTATTACATCAGGATCTTTATCCAAATCAGTAGGCAATTCGCTTTTGGATTTGTCTACTGCATCCTTTACATCTTGAATGGCTTTTGAAATTTCCACGCCTGGATTGAATTCAATCACAATGGATGAAAAATCCTGAACAGATGTAGACTTGATATTTTTGACGTTATTGATGGACTTCAGTTCTTTTTCAATGGGCCTGGTGATCAGGTTTTCCATATCCACGGGTGAATTACCAGGATAAGCTGTTCCCACATAAACAGTAGGAATTACAATCTCAGGAAAACTCTCCTTGGGCATAGTTTTATATGCCAAAATACCCAATACCGTAATGATCAACACAAGGATGACCACTGAAGTCTGATTGTTCACCGAAAGGGAGCTTATTCCAAATTCCCTGATCAGTGTTTTCTTTTTCTCTATAGGTTCTGACATCTTACTTATTGTGCGATATTGACATTGAAATTATCCCCTACTTCTCTAAAACCTTTGTCTACCAAAACCTCAGCACCAGTAAGGCCTTCCACCACTTCTGTGACTTCTTTGTAAGTTTGGCCACGTTTGACATATTTTTTGTTTGCTACGCCATTTGAGACCGTAAATACATAATCCCCTTTATTGTCCTGAAGGATTAGGTAGTTAGGAACAGTCACAGCCTTTGAATTTTCATAATCTTTGATTCTCACCACAGAAATCATGTTTGGCTTTACATTTGGCAGATTAGGTAAAGTGACTTCTACCTTAAAAGTCCTGTTGTTGGGATTGATAATACCACCGACGGCACTGACTTTAGTCCTGAAGGTCTCATTGATGGAAGGAAAGGAAATCTCTACAGAATCACCCCTGCTAACTATTCCTATATAGCGTTCTGAAATATCGGCTTCCACATACAATTCGCTTTCTCCTACAAATTGAAACAGTGGCGTACCCGGCTGAACCAATTCACCTATCCTAACATTGACTGTTTCTATAGTCCCGTTAAACGGTGCTCTGATAATGGACCTGGATTGTTGGGTATTCAGTCCGGCAAGGCTTTTTTCCAGAGTTTCCTTTCTGTTTTTAGCTTCCAAAAACTGGATTTCTGTTCCGATCTGTTGTTTCCATAGCCGCTCCTGTTTCTCAAAAACTATAGTCGCGAGCTCAAGTTGCTTCTCAAGTTCCTCTATGTTCCTTTGTATGATTTCAGAATCAATCCTTGCAAGTACTTGGCCTTTGGTAACGCGCATTCCTTCAATAGCGGGGAGTTCACGAATACTTCCAGATACTTCCCCGCTGATATTGACATTCTTTTTTGACAAAACGGCACCTGTCACTTCTACAAAGTGCTCAAAAGCACCCTGAGTAGGTTGAATGGTCGTAATCAAAACGGATTTTCTATTCGCCTTGCCGTATTCAGGATCTAATGCAGCTATTTCTTTTTCCAAGTTTTCAATAGCTAGACGTAGTTCTGTAGCTTCCTTTTTCTTGGTAGCTAATTCTTCTTTTTTAAGGGCAAGTTCATCTTTACTGCAAGCAAATGCAGCAAACAAAATAATTATGGAAAATATTGAATATCGAATTTTCATTGTTTTTATTAGTCTATAGATGTGGGAGATTATAAAATACCTAATGCTTTTTCCAAATCAACTTTAGCTACCAGTGCATCATATAAAGCTGAGAAATAATTAGACTCCGCTTCTTTTAAGGCAGAATCAGCTTCAACTACTTCAAGATTAGAACCTACACCTTCTTCAAACTTGATTTTCGCCATGCGAAAAACTTCTAAAGCCAAATCCCGGTTTTCCTCTTGTACACGCAATGTATTGAGTCCGTTACGCAAGTTGATCTTCGCCTGGAATTTCTCTAATTCTATGTTTTGTTCAAGAAAGAAGTTTTGGTTTTCCAGTTGCCTGATTTGAACCCTGTTTTGTTGGATTCTGGCGCTTTTAGCCAATCCGTCGAAAATCGGAATATTCAGACTCAATCCGATAAATGCTCCCGTAAACCACCTGTCAGATTGCCAGATGGACCCGATATTTTGAGCTGCTGCATTTCGCTGATAGGTTGCAAAGGCGTTCAGCTGAGGCATGTATTGCACTTGATTGTTTTTGAGGTCAAGTCCTACGAGTTCAAGATTAGTCTGTAATTGATCTATTTCCACCCTTCTCTGACCTTGAGATTCCATAAGGGAACTGATTTCAGAGGAAATGTTAAGATCAGAAAGGTTCTCTTTTAATCTCAGTTCATATTCCATTGGCATTCCCATCTGTAATTTGAGTAGCTGCTCACTGATTTGGTAGGCAGTATTGATACGATCAAGTTCTGACTGGGTATTGTTGCGCTGTACTTTGATACGGGATACATCGATCTTTTCGGCAAATCCAGCTTCATAAAGTGCCTGGGTTTCCTTGAGAAGGGTATCGAGCCTGCTTAAATTGGCCTGTACCAAATTGTATCTTTGCTCATTGACCAGGACAGTAAAATAGGCCTTTTTAACCGTCTCTCTCACATCAATTTCTGTCTTCATCCTATCAAAGTCTGTAAGCATCTTGAACGTGTTGGCTGCTCTTAAGCCGACAAAATAAGACCCGTCAAAAATCATCTGATTAACTCTTGCCGCCAATATTGATGAATAATTGACCCCAAACCTCAAGGGAAGGACATCTGAGTCCACATCAGGCTGGAAGAATGCTCCTTCATTAGGAACAAATTGGATAGGAATGGCTGCATTATGGGTGAAGTCCAAGTTGGCAGACACCTGAGGAAGACCAGGTGCACGCCTTTCGATTACCGTAGCACGCGCTATCAGTGTCTCTAACTGGGCATTTTTGGCCTCCACGTTGTTTTCCATAGCATAGCTGAGTGTCTCTTCTAGTGTGAGTTCAACAACTTTCTGAGCTTGGACACCAACATTTCCCATAAGCAAAAAGAGGATGCTTAAGGCAAACATGCTTTTAATTGTGATTTTCATTGCTGGTCGTGTTTCTGTTTTAAATAGGCTTGTTTCCCTTTGTCTGTAAAAATCCCGAACAAGAAATGTTCGAATAATTCTAATTGGAGATCCACCATATTGAACCTGCTAAGAGGGAATTTGATAGGATCTAATAGGTTTGTCATTTGCTCCATCCGCATCAATGCCAGCATTTCGGAGTTGATTTCAGGCCTCACAATCCCCTCTTCCTTTCCCTTTTCCAACAGTTGATAGATTTCCTGAAAAATGTGTTCATGCTTGAAGTCTTCAAACAATTGCCAACATTGGGGATAGTAGCGTTGGATTTCATGTAAAATCATCGGGTTAAAATCTGAAAACCGATTCCGTATATAATTGGATAAGCCGATTAAATGATGGATAATCCCGTCATTTACCAATGGAAGCTTCTCCATTCTACATTTGTCAAGTTCAAGAGCAGCTGAAAAAGCTTCCAGTACCAACTGGTTCTTGTCACTGAATTCCATGTAAATGGTTTTCTTAGAAACTCCAGCCTGTCTCGCAATATCGTCCATGGTAACTGCACGAATACCAAATCTCATAAAATGGTCTACAGCAGTTTCAATAATTTTTTGCTTTGTCTCCAAATTCATCTTCATTTGAATGACAAAACTCAGGAAACTTTCTGAAAGTTCAAAGTTTCTTAAGTTTTCTTACAAATAAAATTTTGATACCATTTGTAGTAATAAGTTTTTTCTAAATTTATAATAC
>DAIPZN010000049.1:0-32189 GCA_036782195.1 Cyclobacteriaceae bacterium
TGGTTCCGGTAAAGCATCTCCCGAATCAGCAAAGGTCCAAAAAGTCTAACTTCTAACTTCTAACTTCTAACTTCTAACTTCTAGCTTCTAACTTCCCACTTCTTAATTCCCGATACTTTTCAGGTTTGACTTGCATAATTTCATTTTTATCGAATAATATTGCAGTTTTGCACAAACAATTATCCCATGGCCCTTTTGCTCAAATCCCTGAGGTTAATCAATTCTTCTTCTATTTTATCACCCCAAGATTATATATATACTGGATCTGAAGTTCAACCTTTTTCAGGTCAAGAAGTGGATTTTACTGAAACTATCGACTGCTCAAACCTATATGGTTCAATGGGCTGGATTGATTTAAGATGCATGTCAGGTGAACCTGGGGAAGAATACCGGGAATCATTGGAATCTTTAGGAGTTCTCCTCAGTTCAAGCGGTTTCGTAAAAGCGGTTCTTCTACCCAATACCCATCCAACTGTTCAAAGCAAAAGTGAGGTGGAATATCTAAAGGCTAAATCTTCAGGATGGCTGACGGATTTGATTATACAAGGTGCTGTAACCAAAAATACTAAAGGAGAAGATTTCACAGATATTCTTGATCTACATCATGCTGGTGCCAATGTATTTGGAGATGGTCTTAACCCAATCTCCAACCCAGATCGGCTGATGAAGACATTGCTTTATCTCCAAAAAATTAATGGGACATTGTTTGATTTTACTTTCGATCCTTTACTGGCCTTATTTGGCCAAATGCATGAAGGGGATATGTCTACACGATTGGGATTGAAAGGTATTCCTAATTTGTCTGAGGAGGTGGCCATTCAACGGAATATTGAAATACTTAAGTACACAGGTGGTCAAATTCACTTTCAGACCATCAGTACCGCTGGGGCAGTTGAGCGCATCCGGAAAGCAAAAAAGGAAGGCTTGAAGGTAACTGCTGATGTTTCTATCTATCAGTTGCTTTTTTCAGATCAGGATTTATTCAGTTTTGACACCAATCTCAAAGTTATGCCACCTTTTAGAGGTGAAGAGGACAGATTGGCTTTGATTGAAGGTGTTAAAGACGGAACTATTGATGCGTTGGTGTCCAATCATATCCCTCAGGATATTGATTCTAAACATATGGAATTTGACCTTGCCTCCTTTGGTATGCTTGGGTTACAAACTTTTCTACCTGCATTGATTAAGCTTTCAAGTGAACTTTCTTGGCCAACATTGATTGCTAAAATAACCACAGGCCCTAGGAGTGTTTTAGGATATGATACCGAATGCAACAAAAGCCTGACTTTATTTGATCCAAATATGGAATGGCAATATGATCAAACAACCAACTTGTCACTTTCAGCCAATTCTCCTTGGTTTGGAAGAAAACTTAAGGGTAAAATTGTAAAGGTGATCAATGGGAACTCAATCTTAAACCCATCATGAATAGATATTTATTAGCGGCTTATAAAGTTGGTCTGCTTGGTGGACTCTTTTGTGTGCTAGCCTTCTTGATGTTTATTTTCCTTGAGGTAGATCCTACAAACTTCAGCATGGTTTTCGGGTATATAATCTTGCCTGTATTCCTGTTTCTGGGTATTCGTTATTTTAGAAATTACCAAAACTCCGGGCTTTTAAGTTTTTCAGAAGGCATGAGCGTTGGTTTCTTCATTTATGGGATAATAGCATTGATCTCAGGAATCAGTATCTGGTTGATCCTCGTTCTTTCCCCATCTGTATTTGAGGCTATTAAATCCACTAAAATTTCCGTGTTGGAAAATAACAGAGAAATGATCTCCAATCAATTAGGGGAAAGTTCCTATACGACTACTATGTCAAATGTGATGGAGATGTCAGTATTTGATATTGCAGCCAATGATTTTATATGGAAGATTGTCCCAGGATTATTTTTCACTATTATTATTTCAATTATTCTAAGAAAACTAAATTGAAAATTATGGAAACACATGAATCACCATTGAAAGCTGGAGTCAATACAGGTTTGATCCTAGGAATTGTGATGGTTGTCATAACCTTCTTGATCTATTTTATCAATCCAACAACTATGGTTTCCATGGCTTATGGGTTGGTTACGTTAGCCTTGGTTTTCTTTATTGTAATTTATTTTGGCATACAATATCGAAAGTCTATTGGTGGTTTCATGGACTTTGGGGCAGCGTTTAAATTTTCATTTATTACCTTGTTTGTATCTGGGGTAATTTCTGTGATGGGGAATCTTTTGCTCCACCACATCATCGATCCGGCCTTGTCATCTGTTTTGGTTGAAAGTCAGTTAGAGAATCAAATTGCCATGCTGGAAAAATTCGGAGTGGCTGATGCAATTTCTTCAGAGCAGTTAGATACAATGCAAACGGATCTTGAAGCTGCATATACAGTGGTTGGTCAACTGAAAGGATTTGGTCTGCTACTTATTATTTACGCAATTTTCGCTTTGATTTTGGGCGCTATCATCAAAAAAAGAGATAAATCCCTGGACTACTAAAAGTCAGCATGCTACAAATATCAGTCATAGTACCTGTTTTGAATGAACAGGAATCATTGCCAGAATTACACAATTGGATTAGCCGGGTCATGGAAGATTCCGGCTTTTCCTATGAAATCATTTTTATCAATGACGGAAGTACTGACAGTTCCTGGGAAGTCATCAAGAAGCTCTGCGAAATTAATACAATGGTTAAGGCCGTTTCATTTACCAGGAACTATGGAAAATCAGCCGCACTAGATGTAGGCTTTAGCAAAGCTCAAGGAGAAGTCGTCATCACTATGGATGCTGATCTCCAAGACAGCCCTGATGAAATTCCTGCACTCTATGAGATGATAATCAAGGAAGGCTATGATATTGTGTCCGGTTGGAAAAGAGTAAGGAAGGATCCCATTTCCAAAACCTTACCTTCCCGCTTGTTCAACTATGTTACCAGAGTTATATCGGGAATACAACTGCATGACTTTAACTGTGGACTTAAAGCTTATTCATTAAAAGTAGTTAAAAGCATTCACATTTATGGAGAGATGCACCGCTACATTCCTTTGATAGCAAAGTGGAATGGCTTTGTTAAAATTGGGGAAAAAGAAGTTGCGCATAGACCACGGAAATATGGTGTTACAAAATTTGGTTTAGAGCGATTTCTCAATGGTTTCTTGGATTTGATCTCAGTCTCATTTGTAAATCGATACAAGAAGAAGCCCATGCATTTTTTTGGGACATTAGGAACGCTATCATTTCTTTCTGGTCTTATCATCACCATATGGGTGATTTTTGAAAAAATCTATGGTTTATACAAAGGCATCAAGGTAAGGGAAATTACGAACCAACCGCTTTTTTTCTTGGCTTTGGTAGCATTGCTTATTGGAGTCCAATTGTTTTTGACTGGCTTTTTGGCTGAAATGATGACATCCAACAACAGCAGAAGAGCCGATTATAACATAGAAAAAGAGCTCAACTTGAATTGATGTTTTTCTCCATCATTATACCAGTTTATAACCGCCCTCTCGAAATCAGAGAACTTTTACAAAGCCTTCTCTTGCAGACAAACAAGCAATTTGAAGTAATTGTAGTAGAGGATGGTTCTTCCTTAACCTGCGAGGAAATTATCAAAGAGTTTTCGGATCAACTGAACATCATCTACAATTATGTACCCAATGCAGGACAAGGTTTTGCTAGGAATTATGGTATGCGAATAGCGAAAGGCGATTACTTTGTTTTTTTTGATTCCGATTGCGTCATTCCAGCCCATTATCTCGAAGCACTTAAAACTGCCATTCAGAATCAACAACTACATGCCCATGGGGGACCAGATGCCGCTGCAGATAGTTTTACCGATTTTCAAAAGGCTTTAGATTACAGCATGACCTCCCGGCTTACTACAGGCGGGATTCGAGGAAAATTAAAGGATGCTGCCAGTTATGAAGCAAGAGGTTATAATATGGGTTTAAGTAGAACCGTTTTTGAAACGGTTGGGGGATTTGTTGACCCAAATAAAGGAGAGGATATTGAACTTAGCATCAGGATCAAAAAGGCAGGTTTTAAGCTTGAATTGGTGCAAGAAGCATATGTTTTTCACAAGAGGAAAAATACCCTCCTGAACTTCTACAAACAGAGCTTTTCCTTCGGCCAAAATCGAATCAATGTCAGTCGATTTCATCCTAAAGCAGTAAAAGTTGTCCATATTCTTCCCCTACTTTTTTTGGTGGGTTGGCTTAGCGCGTTAGTGTTGCATTTTCTTGGCTTTTGGATAGGCACACTAGGCCTGGTATTAGTAGGTCTTTGGCTAGGTTTGGTGAGTCTGGACGCTTTAATAAAGTTAAAGTCTCTCACCATCGGTCTTCTTTCCCCAGTGGTAGCTTTTGGTCAACTAAGTTGTTATGGGGCTGGACTTTTGTCTGAGTGGATAAAAAAAACATGCTCAGCTAGCTGATTTGCCTTTGGTACAGACAAAAATGATTTCATTTTCGGGAAGAGCATGAAGTTTGATTTTTTCTGCCGCAAGATTTTTCACAAAGTAATCTTCATGCACGTCCAACAGAGACTTACTTAATCTGCTGGCATAGTCTAATCCAAATTTCCTGACATGATCTCTTTGACCAAATAATCTTTCTCGCTCGGCTGGGTCAGTTATGGACAAATCTTCTAAGGTTTCAGGAATATCATAAACAGGAGACTGGATGATGCCCCATCCGTCTGGTTTCAGCACCCGGTTGATTTCATTACAAGCTTGGATATCACTTTCCACATGTTCTAGTACGTGATTGCAAAAAACTACATCGAAAGAATTGTCTTCGAAAGGCATATGGTGGACGTCCATCTTGACTTTAGCCAATGGGGATTCGATATCTCCTGTGATATAATCCAGGTTTGAAAGTCCTTCCATCCTTTCGATAAAGCAAAGCTCCGGAGCTATATGCAGAACCTTTAGCCTTTTGGTAAAAAATTCGGTTTTTTCCTGCAGATATAGCCACATCAACCTGTGCCTTTCCAATGCCAGGCAGTTGGGGCACAATGCATTTTCACGTGCTTTTCGCCCATAAGGCAAGAATTTTCTAAAGGAACTACCGCAGACATTGCAGCAGACATTGCTGCCCTTATAAAATAGTGCCAAGATCCTCAACAGGAAGTGGGAGACCAACTGTAGGTATTTTCTAGGAATATAGCGAATGACAAAACTGATAATCGACTTCATATAAAAGGCAAGGCTGATTCCAGCGCAATTTAAACATTCGAGTTGATAGCCCTACCTTCAAGCAAGGATGTAGGCTATTTTTCCAATATTTTTTCCAATTTAATTGCCTAATAAATTCGGTAATTGATAAATTAGAAGGATTAATGCCTTCTGCTTATAAAGAAGAGAAAGGGATTCACCACAAGCTTTTAGTACTATATGGTAAAAAACTCGCGTTTTTTTGTTGGAAAATTAGCATCCTATTGCCGCCTGATCTTTTCATCTGTGCTGATCATTTACTTTTCCATAGCTCCAGCTTTTGGACAGGAAAAATTGGTATTCAGTCTGGAGGAGCTAGTGGCGAGGACAAAGGCACTTTCACCGGCATCCTTACGGGCAGAGACACGAAAAGAAAACAGGTACTGGAATTACAGGTTTTACCAATCCAATTTTAATCCTCAACTCCGGTTGGGAGGGACAATACCGGGTTTTTCGAGGGCATTTACAAACGTCATTCAACCAGACGGATCTGTTGAGTTCCGAGAAGTTAGACAGAACTTAATGGATCTTGAGCTTGGGGTCGAGCAAGTCATTAGCCCAACGGGTGGATTTGTATCTCTCAACTCATCTACCAATAGGTTTGATAATTTTCTGGCAGTGCCAGGTACACCCAGGACGCAATGGAGTGGTGTTCCGGTTAATGTCCGTTTTATTCAACCTATTTTTGCTTATAATCCTCTGAAATGGGACAAAAAGATTGAACCACTTCTTTTCGAAGAAAGCAAGCGGGAGTTTGTTGAAGAGATGGAGAAAATTTCTCAAACAGTGACAGAGCTGTTTTTTGAATACCTTATAGCTCAAGTCAATCAGGAAATAGCTTCTAAAAACCTTCTCAATACCCAGCAAATCCTTGATATAGAGACTGCTCGCTATAAAATGGGGACTACTTATGAGGATAAGCTTTTGCAAGTGGAATTGCAGGTGTTACAAGCAAAGCAAGACTTGGCTCAGGCAGGTTTGGATCTTGAAGCCAACGGTCTCAGATTGAAGGCATACATAGGTCTCAGTGAGCATGCCGAACTGGTTTTGGTGGCTCCGAGGAATGTTCCGGAATTTGATATAGATGCAGAATCGGCAATCACATATGCGTTTGAAAACAGGGCCACTGCCTTGGGTTTTGAGCGGAGAAAACTTGAGGCGGAAGCCTTAGAAGCCCAAGCCAGGGGTGAAAGGGTGAATGCAAGGTTAAATGCCAGCTATGGCTTAAATAATGCTGCATTGGATTGGAGGGCTTTGTACACAGATCCCAACAGGCAGACGCTTGTCAATCTTGGTTTTGTCGTCCCTGTTTTGGATTGGGGAAGAAATAAAGCGAGAATGGGCCAAGCCCAAGCCAACCGCCGATTGGTGGAATATACGGTGGAGCAGGAGACTATTAATTTCGAGCAAGAAGTCTTTACCAAAGTCAAAAACTTTGCTATGCTTAGAAACAGGCTTGAGATTACAAAACAAGCTGATGTGGTGGCAGAGAAGCGCTATGATCTTTCTCTGAAGCGTTACCAAAACGGGGATGTCAGCATTACCGACCTCAACATTGCCCAAGATGAAAAGGATAGGAACAGAAGGGCCTATATTCAGTCTTTAAGGGATTTTTGGACTGCTTATTATGAGATGAGGCAATTGACTTTGTATGATTTTGAAACAAAAAACATGCTTTATGTTCCTGATTAAGAGAAATATTGCATTATTCCTTCCCATGCTTTTCCCCATTTCTTTTAGGTGATCTCCCCGCCTTTTTCAATGCTTCATGGATGATCCATTCAAGCTGACCATTTGTACTGCGGAATTCATCAGCTGCCCATTTTTCTACGGCTTGCATCATTTTTTCATCTAGGCGTAAGGCAAATGGTTTCTTGTTAGCCATTTTCAGGGGAGGTTTTGTTCAAGTATAACATCAAATTAAAGTACTCAGTTATTCTTGCTGCCATTGCTGATATATTTTTAAAATATCTACTGCTCTATTAGTGCTGAAAACTAATTTTGTTTTCACTAGGGTAATCTCAATGAGCTCATCTGTGGAAAATATAAATGCCCGATGATTTCTGCTCAGTTTGATGCCCATTCCGCCATATGTTAAAAGGCCCGCATCACGGACTATTTTCAAATCCAGGATATCTCTGAAATCTATATTCATCCATTTGGATCTAAAGGGGGGATACTTATAAGAAATTCCATGTGAATCTATTCGCAATTCAAATTTCATACTCATGATAAACAAAAAAGTAAGGGCAAAAACACTGAAAACTATGATTACGGCCCAAATTCCTTCCTCCCCTAATTTGCCGGTCTGCCAAAGCACCAATAGCAAGATCATGGTTGGTAGCTCTATCATCAGCATAACAATCATGATGATAGAGCCCCTAAAATCCTGAGTTTCGTTTACGATCATCCTAATTATTGATTGAGCGTCCCTACATTCAAGACCGGATTGGCAGCCCGGTCACTACAGAGTACAACCATCAAGTTGGACACCATGATGGCTTTTTTATCCGTATCAAAATCGATGATCCCTTTTTGACTTAGATCTTCCAGTGCCATTTCTACCATACCTACAGCACCATCCACAATCTTCCTCCTTGCTGCAACAATAGCAGTAGCCTGTTGTCTTTGCAACATAGCAGAGGCAATTTCTGAGGCATAAGCCAGGTGGGAAATCCTCGCTTCAATAACTTTGATGCCGGCATGTTCAAGTCTTTCGGCAATTTCCAATTCAAGCGAATGGTTGACCTCTTCAACTCCCGAGCGTAAGGTAACTTCCGCATTCTCTGCCTCGAAATCATCATAAGGATATTTCCCTGCCATTTTTCGGACGGCAGCATCTGTCTGCAGGTGGACGAAATTTTCATAATCCTCTACATCAAAGGTGGCCTTAAAAGTATCTTCCACTTGCCAAACTACAATGGTGCCGACCATGACAGGATTACCAATTTTGTCATTCACCTTGAGGGGTTTGTTTTCAAAGTTTCTCACCCTCAGGGAAATCTTGTGTTTGACCATAAATGGATTTACCCAAAAGAATCCGTTGGCTTTTACAGTGCCTTTGTACGCCCCAAAGAGGATCAGCACCATAGCTCTGTTAGGCTGAAGTGTAAAAAAGCCCGGCAAAACGAGGATAAAAGCTATGCCTGTAAGAACGCCCAGTAAATGGAATTGATTTACAAACAGGTAAACTGTCAATGGGAAAAGCAGAAATTCTGCGGCTACCATAAGATAACCAGAAAGGGGTTTGGTTAGTTTTTCCATATGTTAAAATGATATTGATTTGATATCATTACAATATACTTTTTTTATGTTGGAAAGTTGCAGTTGTTTGATGATTTTTCATTGCTTTAAATTTATTACACATAAGGGACAGCTTAAGCGTCTGTCAAAAAAAATCCCCTGCTCAACTATTGAACTGGGGATTTCTTAATAATTCTGATTGAGGACTATATAGAATTACTACTTTGTGTTTAGAACATCTTCTTCGTGTCTTTTCTCTGGCTTTTTTCCCTAGGTCAACATTGCTCCATCCACCTGAAGCACCTGACCTGAAATGTAAGAACTCATGTCTGAACCCAGAAATACACAAGCATTGGCAACTTCCTCAGGTTGGCCGCCGCGCTTCATTGGGATGCCTTCTCTCCAGCCTTGAACTGTTTTTTCATCCAATACTGCAGTCATCTCTGTTTCGATAAATCCAGGAGCTACTGCATTTGCACGGATATTTCTAGAACCCAACTCCAATGCTACCGATTTGGTGAAGCCAATGATGCCTGATTTAGAGGCCGCATAGTTAGCTTGGCCCGCATTGCCTTTGATACCTACTACCGAAGTAATGTTGATAATGGAACCAGCTTTTGCCTTCATCATGGGACGTGTGGCTGCTTTGACGGTGTTGAAACAAGACTTCAGGTTGATCCCAATGACTTCATCCCATGCTTCTTCTGTCATTCGCATCAATAAATTGTCACGGGTGATACCGGCATTGTTCACCAGAATATCCAAAGAACCGAACTCGGCTACTACTGCATTTACGAGTTCTTCAGCAGCTTTATAATCTGAGGCATCAGAACGATATCCTTTTGCTTTGATACCGAAAGCAGCAAGTTCACTTTCCAAGGCTTGACCTTTTTCCACACTTGATAAATAAGTAAAGGCAACATTGGCACCTTCTTGTGCATACCTAATGGCTATTGCCCTTCCGATTCCTTTTGAGGCTCCGGTGATCAGAGCAGTTTTTCCGCTTAGTAATCCCATTTTGTGTATTGGTTGGTTTGATGAATTGCCCAAAGATAGAAAAAGATCAGACCTCCCCAAAGATGAACCTTAGGCATACTTTCTCAAACGGCCTTGATTAGGTTGTTGAGGGTATCCCAATTTTTAAACTAAGGGTTGTATTTGTACTTAAATATGTAAAAAAATGATTCAAAGCTGTTGAACCGAATACGTCTTCGGGTCCTTTCCTTTGCCTTGCTTTTAATTTTTTTCTCTGGCCAAAAGCCCTATTTTTGCGTAGCTTATTTGAAAACAAAACATCACAACCATGTCTTCAACAAAATATGACGTAATAGTAGTAGGAAGCGGTCCAGGTGGGTATGTGGCGGCAATCCGCGCATCTCAGTTGGGCCTCAAAACCGCAGTAGTAGAAGCTGCCGAATTGGGTGGGATCTGTCTTAACTGGGGTTGTATCCCTACCAAAGCGCTAATCAAAAGTGCACAAGTTTTTGAATATATCAACCATTCTGAGGAATATGGTATTAAAGTCCAAAACGCAGAGGTGGATTTTCCTGCCATGATTAAAAGAAGTAGGGAAGTGGCAGCAGGTATGTCAAAAGGTATACAGTTTCTGCTGAAGAAAAACAAAATTGATCAGTTGTTGGGTTGGGGAAAAGTACAGCCTGGCAAAAAAGTACAAGTTGAAGACAAAGAAGGCAATAAGACCGTTTATGCTGCTGATCATATCATCATTGCAACTGGAGGACGTGCAAGGGAACTGCCTGCTGTCAAAATAGACAATGAAAAGATTGTAGGATACCGCAAAGCTATGGTTTTGGAGAAAAAGCCCAAAAGCGTGATTGTAGTTGGTTCAGGGGCCATTGGAGTGGAATTTGCCTATGTCTACAGCTCAATAGGTGTAGATGTGACCATAGTTGAGTTTATGGATAGGATTGTGCCGAATGAAGATGAAGAGGTATCCAAAACACTTGAGAAGATTTACAAAAAATCAGGGATTAAAATCCATACCTCAACAGAGGTGACAGCTGTAGATACCAAAGGAGAAGGCTGCAAAGTTACCATCAAAGACAAAAAAGGGGCAGAATCTATAATTGAATGTGACATCGTCCTTTCCGCAGTAGGTGTAGTGTCCAATGTGGAAAACATCGGTCTTGAAGATGTAGGGATTTTGGTGGAAAGAGGAAAAATCAAAGTTGACGAGTACTATAAAACCAATATGCCAGGCTACTATGCTATCGGTGATGTCACCACTGGACCAGCTTTGGCTCACGTGGCGTCAGCTGAGGGGATTATTTGTGTTGAGCAGATTGCAGGCCATCATCCTGAGCCGCTTGACTACCGCAACATCCCCGGTTGTACCTATTGCATCCCAGAAATATCCTCTGTAGGCTATACAGAAGCACAGGCTAAAGAAGCAGGATACGAAATTAAAGTAGGCAAATTCCCATTCTCAGCCTCCGGTAAAGCCTCAGCTGCTGGAGCTAAAGACGGTTTTGTGAAATTGATTTTTGATGCAAAATACGGAGAACTCCTTGGGGCCCATATGATAGGCTCCAATGTGACTGAGATGATTGCTGAAATTGTAGCCATCCGCAAACTGGAAACTACAGGTATGGAACTGATCAAAACGGTTCATCCTCACCCAACCATGTCAGAAGCTATCATGGAGGCAGCTGCAGCGGCTTATGGTGAAGTGATTCACTTATAATCGATACTTGATGAGTCTAAAAAGCACAAGCCTGTAAAGGTCTTGTGCTTTTTTGTTTCAGGCATGTCAAAACCCATTCATCACCATTACTTATAATAGTGGAGATACTTTTTTGAGAGCCTCATGTTCTGGTTAAATTTGATTTTCCTTGGGTGCATTTACAGAACATTGGCTAAATTGAAGTTTTAGCAAAAATATGGAACTACAACTCTCCACACCGGCACTTCTTTTTTCCGCAATCACATTGATGATGCTGGCATTTACGAATAGGTTTCTGGCAGTGGCCAGTTTGATTAGAGGGTTGCACAAAAACTTTTTGGCAAATCCTGACCAGGAAGTGATCATCGGACAGATTAAAAACCTAAAGCTCAGGCTGAGCATGATCAAATACATGCAGTTATGTGGGGTGTTGAGTTTTTTGCTTTGTGTGATCTGCATGTACTTGATATTTATTGAAGTACAACCGGCGGCAGATTATGTATTTATCGGCAGTATGGTGGCATTGTTGGTCTCGTTGGCAATTTCGTTGGTGGAAATCCTCATTTCTACCAAAGCACTAAATTTAGAAATTCAAGATATGGAAGCCCATTTTGCCAAAAAAGCTTCAGGCCTAGAAGGATGGTTTAAAAAAGACAGGAACAATGAATAAGTTTGGGATATACGTTTGTTTAATCTTATGCTTCGCCTGTACCAAAACAAATCTCAATCAGTCGGGATCTGAGCAGTTTTTTACAATCCAGGTGCTTTCTAAGGAGGAAGCAATAGAGTTTTATACCTGGACTGCAGACAGGATCCCTATGGTCAGTGCGCATAGGGGAGGGGCTTATCCTGGTTTTCCGGAAAATTCCATTGAAGCATTTGCAAATACCCTTCTTCATACCCCATCAATAATTGAATTCGATGTCGCCATCACACTGGATTCCGTACTGGTGCTGATGCATGACAACACCCTAGATAGGACCACCACCGGCAAAGGGAAAGTGGCCGAGCATACTTATGCCCAACTTCAAGAGTTGTATTTGGTAGACAAGGCAGGCAATACCACCTCATTCAAGATCCCAACGCTTCAAGAGGCTTTGAAATGGTCAAAGGGTAAGGCCTTGCTTACCGTGGATGTAAAAAAGGAAGTGCCATTTCATTTGGTGGTTAAAGCCATTGAGCAAGAGGATGCTGCACCCTTTGCAGCTGTCATCACCTACAGCTTACAGGCAGCACAAGAAGTTCATAAGCTTGATCCTAATCTCATGCTCTCTGTCACCATCAGGAATGAGGAAGAATTGTCTAAATTTCTAACTTCAGGAATACCTGTAGAAAATGCGATCGCCTTTACAGGCACTGCTGAAAGAGAACCGGGATTTAATGATTTGTTACATGAAAAAGGGATATTCACCATTTTAGGAGTTTTGGGGAATTTGGACAAAATGGCCATGTCCAAAGGAGATCAGGTTTATGCGGATTTTGTGTCCAAAGGTGCAGATATCCTCGCTACCGATCGGCCTATTGAAGCAGCTCAGGCCCTAAGATCACTTGTCCCTTCCAATAGTAGCAAACAAAGGTTTTTTGATCATAAATTAAGCCGCTGAAAAAGCTAAAAGCTGTATTTTCGCATTCCCTAAACAGCGTATTCAAATGGACCTGACGAAAATAGATTTAAGAAGTGATACCGTAACCAAGCCTACCCCTGCAATGCTTGAAGCCATGTGGGCAGCTGAAGTAGGGGATGATGTGTTTGGAGAAGATCCAAGCATCAATGCCTTAGAGCATAAAGCTGCAGCTATGTTCGGCAAGGAGAAGGCGCTTTTTTGTCCTTCTGGCACTATGACCAATCAGATTGCCGTCAAACTGCATACAGGACCTCAAAAAGAAGTAATTTGCCACAAATACTCCCATATCTACCTTTATGAAGGTGGAGGCATTATGTCCAATGCCCATGCCTCAGTCAAATTGTTGGAAGGTGATTATGGGAAAATCAATGTTCAGGATATTGTAGAAAACATCAGCCCTGACGATGTGCATGCCTGTGAAACCACTTTGGTTTCCCTTGAAAACACCATGAACAAAGGCGGGGGGAGCATCTATACGCTTGACGATGTACAGCCAATACGGGAACTTTGTACTGCAAAAGGAATAAAACTTCATCTGGATGGAGCAAGGCTGTTCAATGCATTGGTTGAAACCGGAGAGTCTTCACAAGCTTGGGGTGAAGCCTTCGATTCCATATCCATCTGTCTGAGCAAAGGGTTAGGTTGCCCGGTGGGTTCTTTACTTATTGGAGATGCTCCATTTATCAAGCAAGCCAGGAAAGTGCGCAAATCTTTTGGTGGAGGAATGCGACAAGCTGGGTTTTTGGCAGCAGCAGGCATTTTTGCATTGGACCACCATATTGAGAGATTAAAGGAAGACCATGGAAGAGCTAGGGTTCTTGGTAAAATTTTAGAAAGACATCCCAATGTATCTGAGGTTTTCCCGGTGGTTACCAATATTGTCATAGCCAGGTTACAGGGAATTACTCCAGAAGTTATGCTTGCCAAACTTTCGGATAAAGGCATTAAGGCAGTGAAATTCGGCAAGGATCAGATCCGGTTTGTGACACATCTGGATTTTACGGACGAGATGCTTGGGGCTTTTGAGCAGCGTGTCTTAGCTTGATTTTTGTTCCGGTTTCTTCTAATCAGTTGGAGAAATTTAATTGCAGTATTGTTTTTAGTGTTGTATTGGAATTGCTTAAATTTTCCCAACTACCATTGTTAAAATTTGCTACATGAACCAAATGCCCTTAGCCGAACGTATGCGGCCTGTTAAGTTGGAAGACTTGATTGGGCAGGAGCATTTGTCCGCCCCGTCCAGCTATTTGTATAGGGCAGTCAAATCCGGTAATGTGCCCAGTATGATCCTTTGGGGCCCACCGGGAGTGGGAAAGACTACCATTGCCAATATCATTGCCAATGAAATCAAAGCGCCTTTCTATACACTTAGTGCCATCAGTTCCGGGGTTAAAGATATCCGGGAAGTTATAGAAAAGGCCAAATTCCAAATGGGTGTGGTACTTTTTATTGACGAAATCCATCGCTTCAACAAATCCCAGCAAGACGCCTTGCTTGGTGCAGTGGAAAAGGGTACCATACGGTTAATAGGTGCAACCACAGAAAATCCATCCTTTGAAGTAAATGCTGCCTTGCTTTCCCGCTGTCAGGTATTCACACTTAACGCTCTTGGGAAGCATGAATTGGAGTCCATGCTGCAACAGGCCTTATCCAAAGATGTTGATCTGAAAAAGAAAAACATCAAACTACAGGAGACAGAAGCACTGCTCAGGCTTTCGGGTGGAGATGGGCGCAAACTTTTAAATCTTTTTGAAATTGTCATTGAAGGCATAGCGGAAGACCCCATAGTCATCACCAATGATAAAGTCACGGAAATCGCCCAACAAAAGGTGGCTCTTTATGATAAGTCTGGTGAGCAGCATTACGATATCATCTCGGCTTTTATCAAGTCCATCCGGGGTTCAGATCCCAACGCTGCTGTATATTGGTTGGCAAGGATGATTGAGGGGGGGGAAGATGTGAAGTTTATTGCAAGGAGATTGGTGATTCTGGCATCTGAGGACATCGGCAATGCCAATGCCAATGCTTTGTTGCTGGCAACAAACTGTTTTGAGGCTGTCAAGATCATCGGTTATCCAGAAGCTAGGATTATCCTCTCGCAATGCGTGACATATCTGGCTAGCTCACCCAAAAGCAATGCTGCTTATCTGGCCATCAACCAGGCTCAGCAGCTGGTAAGGGAAAAAGGGGATTTGCCAGTACCGCTTCACCTGCGCAATGCACCGACCAAGCTGATGAAGGACCTGAATTACGGCAAGGCCTACAAGTATTCCCATGATTTTCCTGGGAACTTTATAGAGCAGGAATTTTTACCTGAAGAAATTAAGAATCTGAAGCTTTACGATCCAGGTAACAATGCGCGGGAAAATGAACTGAGAAAGTACTTAAAGGAAAAGTGGAAAGGAAAGTATGGCTACTGACAGCAGGACTTAGTCAGTAGCCATTTTATTTTAGATGACTTTAAATTCATCTACTTTTTCGATCTTCTGTTTTAAATCAGAAATGTTGATGCTGTCTTTGATGCCGTTGTCACGTGCAGATTTTTTGTCCCTCAAGTTTCTGTTGATTCGCTCATAAACTTGCTTGGGGGTTTCTTCCTGTCCATTGGTCTTTTTCCCTTTAATAATGCCATTGGTATTGGCTAAATCTATAGCTTCTAAGACTTTTACATGATAGTTGTCAGCAATCTCAAAGAAATTGTCATAATATAGAATAAACCTTTTTCCCAGCTCCACCACGGAAGTGATGTGGTTGTTGTAGTAGCGGAGGTTGGTTTCCTGTTGAAGCAGTCCAGCGTAGTTGATTTCACCACGTGAGTTTCTGTAGGTTCTTTCCATCCTTATAAGGTAATTTTCCACGTTGTCTTTGGAGAATCCGCTCAGTACTCTGTTGCAGTAGGCGTCAATGGTTTCGTTGCCGTTCCTCTCTGGAATCTGGAAGCCCAATTTAGGGGCTTCTTTTTTCAATTTAGTCAACAGCTCAAGTTGAAGGTTTTCTAATAGCACTATCCTGTCGTTATTGGAGGATTGGTTTGCCGCATTGGCTTTGTCAAGTGCGGAGAAGTAGGCAAGGTACTTGTTGAGCTCTGTTTCAAATCTGTTCAGTTTTTGGAAGTCAGGCTTTTTTTCGGTCATCAAAGAGCTATAGGCCACGTTGATCAAGGAATTGGAGGCAAATACAGCTTGGGATACAAAAGGAATCCCTCCTGCAATGGGGCTGGCAATAATGCTATTGGTTACCTCAAGAAACCTGTCCAATTTGGATTTAGTCTCGAAAATGCCGATTCTTTTGGCAGATTCGATGATTACTTCTTCAAAGGAAAAGCCTAAAGGACCACCTTCAATACTGCCTAGGCTATTGATAAAACCTTGGTAATCTTGATCTGTCACTCTGGATTTGAGGTTGATGATATCATCGCTCAACTTTTTGTAAATGGTGGTTGAATGAACAATGCTGGACCTTAAGCTTAGCCATCTGGTCTCATCAGAGACTTTTTTGTCTTTGATAAGGTCATGCAGGGCTGAATTGGTCAATTCAAGACTTCCGCTAAGGTTTTCATTGAAGTTTTTGAGGGTTTCAATCTCTTTTTGAAGCCTGAGTATCTTCAATGAATCGGAATCGGTTTGTCCGAAAGTGCTGACAGCAGTAAGCGAGCTTACAAGCAGTAGCAATAAGTATTTTTTCATGTTGAAAGGGGGTGAAGAGCAAATTAATGCAGCACAAATTTACATGCCGTTTATGACAAACGAAGCCGCTTGTAATAAATTTTATTTGAGGAAAATAACTTCGTCATTTGGCAATCTAAATCGCTGACCATAAATGCCTTCAGGAAGTCCTTTCCCACAACCAATTACCATGGAGATTTCTGCGGCATCAGAAAGTCCTAAGAGTTTTTTGATTCTTAAGGAATCCATTCCTTCCATGGGACAAGTGTCATATCCATGTGATTTCATGGCATACATAAAAGTCATAGCTGCCAATGCGGCGCTTTTGTGTACCGATACCCGTACATCTGATTCTGAAACTTCCCGCACCATAGGTCTCTTGAGACCAATCCACCATGAAACAAGTTTTTTACCCATTGACCAAAGCGGGAACTTGGAATAGAGTCTCGGGATGAGTTTTCCATAATAAGCCAAGGCCTGTTTTTGTTTTTTTGTAGGCGCTGAAGCATAGTCTTTGGCAATATAAGTCTGATTGGCTTGTGCATGGCTCTTCCACTTGTCCCGTCTGGTCACAATGACCACCAGTTCCCTGGCGGTAGTTGCTGCTTTTTGGCCCATACAAAGCTTTGCTAGTTGACTTTTCAATGGCGAGGTCTCAGGTACTCTGTAGAACTCCCAAAGTTGAAGATTAGAACTATTTGGAGCCAAGGTCGCTAATTCAAGGCATTGCTGTACAACATCATGGTCAAAATCACCATCTTGATCAAAAACCCTAACTGATCTTCTTCTTTTGACTAAATCTGAAAAATTCAATTTATCAGTAAGTGTTTCTTGTTTCCTTACATTGTTTTCCATGAGGATTTTTACACAATATGTGCGGTTTATATCGAGTTCAGAAGAAGCCAGTGAGTTTTACCTTTTATTAAAGACCTTTCGTTTCAATTCCTTGGTTCTGACAAGAATGAACATGCCAAAATCCAAAACTAAAGATTTCAATCCTATGGATGTATTTACTTTTTTGGGTAAAACTTGCTGAAGCAAAACCAAGAGGTTCTGGGAAAGCTGACGGTAATACCTTCTCTTAAAATGGCTGATGTCAGATTCAAGTTTGGATTCGTGGTCAATTACTTGTCTTACGTCCAATAAATGGACATTGTTTGATTCAGAGATAAACTGTTCCAATGCCGCATTCATCATTTTATACCGTTCATACATCTGATTCGCATATTGGTTTTCACCATTGATCAATTCGGGTTGATTGATAAGGATCATTGGGATTTTTTGAGGAATCAGTCTTCTTATTTCATGTAAGTTTTTTATAAACTGCTCTTTTGAAATCCTTCCTAAGCACTCAAACTCTTCTGTGAATTGGTCAAAATAGGCCTGAGAAATATTGGGTACCCCTCTTTTGATTAATTTGTTTAGGATATTTTCATGGTTGGCCTTGTTTGTATAATCATTTCCGAAAGTTCCATGTTGCACCTTGTACTTTTCCTTTCGGTGCCTATACATAAACTGATTATAATCCATTTTTGGATTAAATATGAAACAATCAAAATTTTTCTCAAAAAGCCTTGTCTGATAATAGCGTTTATCTATAAAAATCAGCAATGGATCTTGAACAAGTTTGTTTTTAACTTCATCCGAAAGCCGATATGCATCAAGAATGGTTTCAGTATGGTAGGGAAAGGTGGGAATGTTTTCTTTTGTATTGTAATTTAATTCACTGATGACATTGACGTTGTTGTTTTTGAGCAGAAAAAGGAGTTGATCATATTCACATCCTCCTTTGTATAGTGCGTTGATGGCATCTTCTTTATTATGGAGGATTGTCGCGTTTTGATCTTCATATTGAAATTGTACTTCCTCAATCCAAACCGGACTTTCACCGTCTAATCCTTCTGCAACTTCTGGAATGATGTCAAGTTTGGGCTTATTCAGTTTTTCAAAGATGTATTGTGGTACACCTAGATTGAGGATTCTACAGGAAAAAACGAAATGTAAAAGCCTATGAGCTTCTTTGTCATAGCTATAAAAACCCACAAAGTCATAATCGCCATATTTATCCGTCACTTTTATAAGCCCGTTTTCTATTTTATGGTCTTGCAAAAGATAATCTAGCTCAAGTGGAGTGCTTCTGATTTTGGTGAAATTAAGCTGATTTGTTCTTTCAATAAGCTCTAGAACACGGTCTTTAAAGGGAACCAAGTCATGGGTGATCTGAACTTTTATTTCAGAGCTTTTAAGGAATTCAATATTGCTTTCATAGTTGCTTTTTGCAATGGCTTTATCTTCCAATAATTTATACTGCTTCAACCGGCTATGTTCTTTGTCATTTTTTCCCTGGAATGAAGGGTGTGAGAGTATTTCGGGTATAAAATCAGGAGATTTCACCTGAAGATTCTCATTGTAAAATTTTGCCTCTTCTAGATTCAAATGGTTGTCATCCAAGAACAATACATTGACATCTCTCAGCTGACATGATGTTATGATTTCTTTGATAAGCAAGCCTTTAGGTTGCCAAGCAATGGCCGGAAAAACAAAATAGTCCCATATTTCCAATTCAATAAGTTTCTGCTTTGTGATTTCAAAATCATTTTTAGAAACTATACTGTTGATGATACCACGATCAGTTAGTTCTTTAACGATGGATAAATTTTGAGGAATAGGTTCGACACCTTCTTCTGAAAGTGTGCCCTTCCAAAATGTCTCATCAAGATCCCAAATAACAAGTTTTATTTTTTCCATTGTAATTGCTTTTCAAAGTCAAAGTTGAATTTAAAATTGCTCATTTAAATTTAAAGACTAGTGTAATCAAAATTTGTCAAAATTCTTGAAATCTTGATTTGTTAACGCTTTATAAACAGGAAAAAGAAGGGTTTTTTGGACTCACAATTTAAAACTCCTTCATCCTAAAACCTTGGGCAAATGAATTTCTGTTTTAGAATTGTTAGCGTTGAATTTACATTTTGTGGGAAGTGAATAAAACCCATTCTTGATGAATAAAGATCAGTAGTGGTTTATATGTTTTTTCATTCGAAATCTAAGTGTAAAGATTGATTCTACATAATTCAGACAGGTGAAATCCTGATTCATCTACATTTTCCTTCAATAAGATAAATTAATTTCCCAGGGTATTTACTTGGTTTAATTTTGTTTAACTAATAATTTACATTCAATTGGTAGATTTTAAGCTTTCGATATGGTTTTAGAATTGATTAGACTGGAGTTACTCAAGAGCTTTCGTTCCACTGCTTTTGCTAAAAGCGCTTTGATAGCTCTTTTTCTCGGTTTTTTGGCCCTACTTTTAATTGGCTATGTGCTGATATTAGGATTGGTGATGAAAATGCTCATCATGGAGGTGTTTGAAACAGATGAACCTTACCATCATCTTTCAGGTCTTCTGATCTTTTTTTTCCTGTTTGAATTTATGTACCGCTACTTCCTTCAGAAACTGCCAGTTATTGAATTGGAGCGTTTTCTTCACTTGCCTATCCGTAAGAGCAGGATCATACACTTTCTATTGGTCCGCTCATTTGTTTCACCGCTTAGTTTAATGGCTGTATTGCTTTTCACACCTTTTGCGGTGCAGGAAGTATCGGTACTTTATGGAGCGGGTGCCGCTATAAGCTGGCTCTTTAGTATTTTATTGACAAGTTGGTCCTTGCATTGGCTGATGCTTTGGTTCAAGCAGCGGTTTGAAGATAGCCTATTGGGAATAGGGATTGTGTTCGTTGTGATGTTGCTAGGAGTGGGGTCTACCTACTATGGTTGGTTCAACCTTGGTTTGATCTTAAAGCCGGTGTTTGATTATGCTCTTGTCAGCCCAATTCCGGTAATTACCTTATTTGTTGTCTTCATAGCTTGTTATTGGATAGCCTTCCGCTTTTATTTTAACAATGCCTATCTGGAAGATTTGAGCAGGGAAGAAAATATTCAATTTGTTAACAGGGACCTTGGTATTTTCTCAAGGTTTGGACTGGCTGGCGAGCTTGCAAATTTGGAGTGGAAGTTGATCATCCGCCACAAAAAAAGCCGGACTTACCTGATGCTAGCTGGCTTTTTCCTGCTCTATGGTTTGATCTTTTATGGTTCTCCCCAATATGCAGTCGAAAGCGGCTTCAATCACTTATTTATATTTGTGGGCTCTTTCATTACTGGGATATTTATGCTGCAATATGGGCAGCTATTCTTAAGCTGGAACTCTTCCAATTTTGATTTTTTTCTTCAAAAACGGGAGGGAATAAAAGCGTTGGTACATGGAAAGTACCTGCTATTTATGGCCACCTCATGCCTTTGCTTTTTGCTATCGGTTCCATACCTCTATTTTGGGTGGGAAATTCTTTTGATCCATTTGGCCACATTTCTTTTTAATATGGGGGTGATCATACATTTGGTGATTTATCTGGCCATTTGGAAGCCTAAGCCAATGGATTTGAATAAAGGTGCGATGTTCAATTATGAAGGTGTGGGGATTGCGCAGTTTCTGATGATCATCCCAATGATGGGTGCACCGTATTTAGTCTATTTGCCTTTCGCTTTATGGGTCAGTCAATATGCAGGTCTTCTCGCCCTTGGGATAGTGGGAATAGTAGGAATACTGGCTTTTCCCTATCTAGCCAATTTGTCAGTTACTAGAATTTTAAACAACAGATACGAAATTTCATCTTCATTCAGGCAGGAATTATGATCAGGATCACAGATTTGAAAAAACAATACAAAGAGGCTGTAGTACTAGATGTTTCTTTTTTGGAAATACCAAAAGCCCAATGCTTCGGATTGGTGGGCAATAACGGAGCGGGTAAGACAACTTTATTCAGGATCATCCTTGATTTGGTCCGTGCTACTTCAGGGACAGTGTTTGTGGATGGAGAGGATGTGAGTAAGGGGGAGAACTGGAAATATAAAGTAGGTGCTTACCTTGATGAGCACATGTTGTTGTCTTACCTTACTCCTGATGAATATTTTGAGACGCTTCGCAAAATCTACCGCTTATCTGAGGCGGATTTGGCTTTACATTTAGAGATGTTCAAGGAGCTATTCAATGACGAGATTCTCGGCAAAAAGAAATACATTAGGGACTTGTCCAAAGGTAACCTAAAAAAAGTGGGCATAGCTGCTGCCATGATGGGCAATCCCCAGGTAGTGATGCTGGATGAGCCATTTGAAAACTTAGACCCAAGCTCCCAGAACAGGTTGAAAAAACTGATTCTTCAGGAAAAAGAACGTGCAGCTATTACTTTTTTGATTTCAAGTCATGACCTCAATCATGTGACTGAAATCTGTGAGCGCATTGTGCTATTGGAAAAGGGCATGATCATCCGGGATCTGAATGAAAAATCGGAGATGTTAGCTGAACTTGACGCGTATTTCAACGGTTGATGCAGCTTGTGTCAGATATGCTTATTTTTACCTTCGGCAATTTCATAAAGCAGTTCTCTTGAACGGTGAAGTTGAGCCTTAACGGTTCCGAGAGGTTTTTCCAATTCCTGGGCAATTTCTTCATATGACAATTCATCGAAATACCGCAGCTGTACCAGCTTGCGGTATTTTGCTGGAAGCTTGTCCACAAATATGCGTACCATCTCAATTCTTTGTGAACGGATATACTCATCCTGGGGATTGTTGTCATCATCCTCTACATCGATATTGACCGAGTTGCCTCCTTCATCACTCATGGAAGTATTGAGGCTCATTGTTTTTAGCTTTTTCTTCCGGATAAAATCAATGGTATTATTGGTGGCTATTCTAAATAGCCAAGTACTGAAGGTATAATCTTTTTTAAACTTGTGGAGGTTTCGGAAGGCTTTGGCAAAAGCTTCCATGGTCAAATCTTCCGCATCATCTGTGTCACGTATCATTTTAAGGATCATGAAATACACGGCCTTTTTGTACCGCTTCATCAAAGCAGCATAAGCCTGCTGATCCTTACCCTCTACGGCCTGATCGATTAAGTCAAAATCTTCTAATGCTTTGCTTGAAAAACCTCTGTCGTTTATTTCCATCTAACCCGTTTTGATTGGTAACCCAATGTTCCAATGATCCAAAAATATCCCAAATACATGACATCGAAAAAGCCAGTTAAAAAAACTTGGCCAATTCCTTCCAGTTTTTTCCGTGCAGAAGTGAATATTTTATGGATCAATATTGATCGGACAAGAATTATACCTATTATGACCGCAAATTGTTCCCATTTTTGCCCAAAGACGGAAAAAATCAACAAACTGATACTGCTGATCCAGAAAATCAAGTGGGAAAAAACGTATAAGCCAATTTTAGGTTTGTCCGTTGTCCGATAATATTTTCCCGCATGAAAATGTCTTTTCTTCTGTGTGAAGTATGATTTCCAGTTCTTTTTTGGCTGAGAAAGTGTAATACTTTCCGGATCAATGACTACTGCGGTATTTTGTCCCGTAGCATATTGATTGACAAAAAGGTCATCATCTCCACAATCTATTTGCCACAAGCCTTTGAAAGCCTTTTTTTCCATAAAGAAGCTTTTGCGATAGGAGAGGTTACGTCCTACTCCCATAAATGGGGCTTTCCAAAGTGCAAAGGCCATATATTGGATCGCAGTCCACAAGGTTTCAAATTGAATCCACTTGTTAAGTAAACTTGAATCAGCTTGATATTGGCTAAACCCTAAGCTGAATACCTTGTTTTCTTCCCGAATCGGGCGAGTCATCAAGGTGATCCAATCCTTGGATTTTGGGATACAGTCAGCATCAGTCAGCAGCAGTACATCATGCTTTGCTACCTTAATGCCCAAGGTAAGCGCATATTTTTTGGAAGTGACGTGATCCGGGGTGTAATTTACCGTTACTGTCCTAAGCTTAGGGTATGTAGCCATCATGCGTTCCAGCAGTGGCTTGGTACCATCTGTAGAGCGGTCATTGATGATCATGATGTCAAAATTAGGATAATCCTGTTCACAGATTATCGGAATCAGATTTTTGAGGTTTGCTCTCTCATTATGTGCAGCAATGACCACTGTGACGCCCTCTGCTTGTTCTGAAATGGGGTTCCTAATTTTCCCTTTGTGAAAAAAAGAAAGGCGGCCGAAAATTATCAGGATGTAGAATAATTGAACTAATAAAGCAACTAAAAATAAAATCCACAGAATTTCGGTTAACATGCCTTTTGTTTTGACAGACAAATATAAAAGCAATTTGAGCATTCATTAAGAATAAGCTTATATTTTTGTGTTCTTTATTAAAATGAAATGTAGTCTTTTTTTATAGGGACTACTATGATTTCCACCATTTATGAGATTTAAATTAGATGCCCAAGATCCAAAAAGCAAAGCCAGAGCAGGGCTAATCCAAACGGATCACGGGGAAATAGCTACGCCTATTTTTATGCCTGTAGGTACAGCAGGTTCGGTCAAAGCCGTGCACCAGAGAGAGCTAGACCTGGACATAAAGGCGCAGATTATTCTTGGCAATACCTATCACCTATACCTTCGCCCTGGCTTGGATGTACTTCAGCAAGCTGGAGGACTACATAAATTCAATGGCTGGCATAAACCTATCCTAACCGATTCTGGAGGCTATCAGGTTTTTTCCCTTGCCAACAACCGCAAGCTTACCGAAGAAGGTGCTGTTTTTAAATCCCACATAGATGGTTCCAAACATCTGTTTAGCCCTGAGCGGGTGATGGATATACAGCGCATCATCGGGGCAGACATTATCATGGCCTTTGATGAATGCCCTCCCTACCCAAGTGATTATGGCTATGCGCGAAAGTCTATGGAGCTTACCCATCGTTGGCTGAAGCGTTGTATAACCCATTTTGACAGTACAGAAGGACACTACGGGTATAGTCAGACCCTTTTTCCTATAGTGCAGGGGAGTACCTTCACAGACTTACGAAAGCAATCAGCTGAATTCGTGGCTTCTTGCGACAGAGAAGGCAATGCGATAGGAGGCCTGTCCGTGGGAGAGCCTGCAGAGATGATGTATGAAATGACTGAATTGGTCACTGACATACTTCCTGCCGACAAACCTCGTTACTTAATGGGTGTTGGCACACCTGCTAACATCCTGGAGTGCATCGCCTTAGGTGTGGACATGTTTGACTGCGTCATGCCTACAAGAAATGCCAGAAACGGCATGCTCTTTACCTCTGAAGGGATCATCAATATCCGAAATGAAAAGTGGAAGGATGACTTCTCACCCATTGATCCACATATTGACCGCTATGTAAGTAGTTTTTATTCTAAAGCTTACTTGAGACATTTGGTCATCAGCAAGGAAATTCTTGGTGCACAGATAGCAAGTATTCACAACCTCAGCTTTTATCTTTGGTTAGTGGACCAAGCAAGACAACAAATCCTCTCTGGTACCTTTGCCCAATGGAAGACGGCTATGGTAGAAAAAGTTAGCAGAAGACTGTAATATGAAAATACTGGATAAGCTCATCATTAAAGATTTCCTTAAGACCTACTTTTTTGTGGTTTTGATGCTGATATTGGTGGTGCTTGTGTTGGATTTTACGGAGAAAAACGATGCCTTTATCCGGAATCAGGTTCCTGCTAAATACATCCTGATTTATTTGGGTAACTATGGCCTATACCTCAATAACCTGCTCACTCCTATCACAGTATTTATTTCTGTGATCTTCATTACGTCTAAAATGGCTGGAAGGACAGAGATTGTGGCTATATTGAGTAGTGGAACCAGCTTTGTCAGGATGTTGATGCCTTTTTTGGCGGGTGCTGCTATGATCGGAATTGCCGCATTTTTGCTTAATGGATGGGTGCTTCCAGGAGCCACAGCCGGGGTGACCGAGTTTAAATCCCGCTGGCTGGAAGACAGTAAATTCTACACCGAGCAGAATATCCATATCAAAGTTGCCCCGGATGTCTATGCATATATCTCGCGGTATTATACTTCAGGCAATACCGGGTACCAATTTACTTTAGAACAGATTCGAGATGGGCAATTGCTGGCCAAACTGTCGGCAGACCGTATTGTTTGGGACACTGCAATCAATTCTTGGTCGGTAAAAAACTGGAGGCTAAGGGTACTAAAGGAAGGCGGAGAAGAATATACGACTGGAGAGTCTTTGGATACCCTGCTTTCTATTACACCTGGAGATTTTGATCTACCGACAAACCATCACGAAACATTGAAGTTGCCTGACCTAGAAAGGCAAATCCGCATCATGGAAGATAGGGGAGCGGACAATGTCAATTTCTACAAAATTGAAAAGTATGTGAGGTTTATGTCCCCCTTTGCTGCTATAGTCCTTACTTTTATTGGAGTGATCGTCTCCTCACGCAAAACGCGTGGAGGCTCGGGCTTTCAGATTGCCTTAGGGTTTTTATTGGCTTTTGTTTATATCATTTTCTTTCTGTTGTCCCGTACTTTTGCGGAAGCTGGGACTGCCTATCCCATATTGGCTGTCTGGCTGCCGAACATTGCCTTTGCCCTGACAGGTCTGGTGCTGTACAAAACCGTTCCCCGCTGACATGTCTGGTCAGCCAGCGACATACAAGGATTTCCTGATGCTCCATTTCATTGTAATGATCTGGGGATTTACGGCTATTCTGGGCTTGCTGATTAGCATCCCTTCTTTGGAGCTTGTGTTTTATAGAACCTTGATCGCTACAGTTTTACTTGGTGGATTATTTTGGTACAAGAAGACCCCGATCAGCCTGCGGGGAAAAGAATTATGGAAGGTACTCGGAACCGGTTTTGTCATCAGCCTGCATTGGCTTCTGTTTTTCTGGGCAGCCCGTGTTTCCACTGCTTCCGTATGCTTGGCGGGAATGGCCACCACATCTCTCTGGACGGCTTTTATTGAACCACTTGCCAACCGCAAAAAAATCAACGCCTTTGAGATCTTCCTTGGTTTACTGGTCATCAGCGGGCTGTATGTGATCTTCAGGTTTGAGTTTGATTATTGGCTGGGGCTATTGATGGCAGTCGGTTCGGCATTGCTGAGTGCGGTTTTTACCGTGATCAATGGCAGGCTTACCAAAAGACACCATCCCTATGTGCTGACATTCTATGAGATGCTCGGGGCTTTTTTATTTTCCGCTTTGCTGCTCCCTATATATGCCTTGCTTTTTGCGGATAGTGGATTGCAGATGATCCCTACTGCCATGGATTGGTTTTGGCTGCTGATCTTGGGCGGGGTATGTACGGTATATGCGTTTTCTGTTTCCGTTGAACTGATGCGCAGGATCACTGCCTTTGCGGTCAACCTGACCATCAACCTTGAGCCAGTATATGGGATCATCCTGGCTGTTCTGATTTTTGGGGAAAGAGAAAAAATGACTACAGAATTCTATTTCGGAACATTGATCATCCTGATCTCAGTGCTGATTTATCCAGTTTATCAATTTTACCTCAGAAGAAGAGCCAAAGGGAATAATTTGCTGAGGGCATAATTATCCTAAGATATTTTAGGAACTAGCACTCTCATTAAGAGCCATCATGTTGATTATCAAGAAAGAGGATTGACATAGGTATTTTCTTTCCCTAAACAGACGAGCAAAATAACAGATGAAATCAAGCATGACTAAAAAGTCACACCGTGGAATGATTATAAGACTTGCGCCTTTCCATGTGGCATATAAAAATCTTATTATAATCACATGAAAAAGCGATTAACGACTCAGGAATACCCATTATAGTTGGTTTTCAGATATAAACCAATCCCTATTGATGCCCTTAAGCTCAGGTTTATAAGAGAAAAGGCCAAACAGGGTAGATCCTGATCCTGACATGGCGGCATAGTAAGCACCTTGGGTATAGAGATTCGCCTTGATTTCAGCCAATACAGGAAATTTCGGGAAAAGACTTGCCTCAAAATCATTCACCAAAAGCTCCTTCCAGCTCCCTTTATCCTGTAAGACTTCACTTAACCTTTGTTTCGGTATGGCGGGTTTAACTCCTGCGTATGCTTCCTGCGTACTGATATGGATGGGTGGCTTGATCAGGACCAGGTAATCACCTTTCAGGTCTACATTGACAGGTTCAAGGACTTCACCTCTTCCTGTTGCGATTTTTGGTGTATTTTGTATAAAGAATGCGCAATCGCTTCCAAGTAGCGCTGCATAATCTTCCAGGAACCAATCCTCCAGATGCAATTCAAACATGCGATTCATCAGTGTAAGCGCAAATGCCGCATCTGCCGACCCTCCACCAAGCCCTGCACCCATGGGGATATTTTTGTGCAGGTGTATGTGTACTGGGGGCAGGTCGTTAAAATCCTTGAGCAGCAGTTTGTGCGCTTTAAGGATGAGGTTGTCCTGAATATTACCGGGTACCTGTAGCCCACTAATGTCAAAAACTGTTTTTTTGGCAGGAATCATTTCGAGTGCATCATGGAGTGGAACAGGAATCATGCAAGTTTCAATATCATGATACCCGTCTTTTCTCTTAGCTGTAATGGAGAGGCCTAAGTTGATTTTGGCATTTGGAAAACAAATCATAACTGTGTGATGCAATCTAAAGTGATAAACCGTCGCGAATATAAGGTAATATCACTGTCAGCACCAACAATCAGATTTTAAAGCTATGGTAATAAGAAGGGTAAAGTGTAATCAAAAAGGCTCATTTATTGCTTTTAAAAACAATTGTTCAGACAGCTGTAAAATCAAATGGAACAGCCTGCTCTATACATCAAGTGGAATATGAGTAGAGTCTGTTTAAATTATTAACAGGAAAATAAACCCTCAGCTGTTTTCATACATTTTTGAAACTTGGAAAATGATATTAGCAAGCCAATGGACCTTATCGGAATAGCATTGTTTTTTTTGGGAATAAGCTTTATACTCCTGACTGTCATTGATATTTTTCAGACAGTCATACAGATTGGAGGAGGTGGGGTGATGTCAAAATTTTTTTCGGAGCATTTATGGAAGTTTTTTGTATGGATAGCAGGTGGAGATCCTCAATCAAAAATCCTTGCTTATGCAGGAGGTTTTATTTTGGCTAGTTTGTTTTTCTTTTGGATAATCCTTTTGTGGGCAGGTTTTAGCCTGATTTATCTAAGTGAAGAAGCAGCCGTAGTAGACACAAATTCAGGCCGAATGGTGTCTACAGTAGGTAAAATATACTATGTTGGTTATACGCTGACTTCTTTGGGGAATGGAGATTTAAAGTCCGGATCAGATGCCTGGAGGTTGATGAGCAATTTTATGGGCATAACAAGTATGTTTATTGTCACTTTGAGCATATCTTATCTTCTGCCGGTATTGCAGGCAGCACTTTCAAAACGTGTATTAGCTAAATATATCAATCAAATGGGTGATAACCCACAGGAAATTTTAATTAAAGGTTGGAATGGTAAAGACTTCAGTCTGTTATATAATAGGATGAGAACGCTTGATGCCATGATTTTGAAGCATACAGAAAATCATTTGGCATATCCAATTCTTCATTATTTTCACGCAGAAAGGAGAGAGTTTTCTGCCCCACTCAATCTTGCCAAGCTGGATGAGGCTTTAACTTGCATTCAGATTTTCGAGCTTGATCCAAGTGCGACCCGCTACAATTGGCAGTTTTTAAGAAAATCTCTCGATGATTTTGTGGAAATGGCCAAGCGTAGCTACGTACAACCGGAAAAGGAGGCTCCCCCATTTCATATTGACCTCTTGGCTTCTTCTTTTCCACAAATTGAAAAATTGAATGAAGGCCTTCCGGTTATTCAAAGTGATCTCAATGAGAGACGGAAACTCCTTCTTGGGTTGGTTCAGAAAGATTGCTGGAAGTGGACAGATGTATATCGGACAAAATAACTTTAAAATTGGAGCAATCTGATGCTAAGGCAAAATGGTTTCGATCAATTTACCTTTTTCATAGATTTCGGTTTTAAGTATTTCACCACCTTTATTGTAAAAAATTTGTTTGCCATTCTTAAATCCTGCTTCATATTCTACTTCTGATTCCAAAAGGCCTGACTCAAAATACCATTTCCATATACCCGCCTTTTTTCCAGAGTTGTATCCGCCTTCAATAGCCTCTTTGCCTGTAAAATGGTAGTAGGCATAAGGTCCATCAAGCTTGCCGCCTACATAATGGGAGACTATCCATAGGGGCTTGTCTTCTTCGTCATAATATGAATTCCATTTTCCTTCTTTAACTCCATTGATATATTGGCCTTCCTCTTCGGCCATTCCGCTTGGATAATAGGTTGTCACCTGCCCATTGCCATTTCTAACAAGGATTTTGCCATCATAACCTTTCAACAACCTGAGTTGTGATTTGCCATTTTCATAATATAAAATGCTTTGGCCTTGATCTGATTCATTGTTGTAAATCCATTCACCCGTCATTTTTTTGTTGGAAACTTTGCCAGACACTGCAATTTTGCCGTTTTCATGATAGATGACATATTCCCCATTACCATTGATGATGTTTTTTTGATTTTTTGAATCGCGGAAATTTATCCATTCCACTTCACCTTCATCAAGATGATTTGACTCTTCTAAAACCTCCCCAAACTCATTAAATACCATCCACAAACCTGTTTTTTCTCCATTTTTATAAGATCCTTTTTGTTGGAGTTTTCCATTTGGAAAAAAATATTGCCATTCTCCTTCAGGTTCATCCATATAGTATTGGCCTCGGTTCTGGATTTGACCATCTTCGTAGTAAGAAATCCATTCACTGTTCATTCTGTCATAAGTATACTGTCCTTCTTGAGCTAAAGCTCCACTTGGAAAAAACTCTTTAAACTCTCCGTGAAGAAACCCTTTATAAAAATGACTTAGGGAGCCAATTTTTTCTCCATCTTCATAATATTCCCAAAGTCCATCTTCTAATCCTGTTTGGAAGTTTCCTTTAGCCCTTAAAAGCCCTTCTTCATCATAATATTCCCATATTCCATCTGCCAAACCATTTTTTAATTTTCCTTTAGACATAAGCGCGCCTGATTCATCATAATATTCCTTGTCGACTTCAGCAGATAAAGAGATGAAAATGAAAAACAGCCCAATCAACATTCCTGAAAAAAATGCCAATGGCATTCTGAACTTGGAAGCCTGTGGTGAGTAGTCCTTCTGTGATTCGAATACAGCGGGAATTTTTCTAAATGCGGATTTATAACCTGCGTAAGCTGCAAACCCATAGAACAATAAATCAATGGGTTGAAAACTTTCATATAACACACTAAAACTTAAAGAAGGAGTAAGATAGCCCAATACTTCAGCATAGGGTAAATCCTGTTCATGTGCGTAAAAGCCAACTTGACAAAAAAGGTTTCCCAATAGGCAAGAAATGACAGCCAAAACACCTCCAAGTATTCCAAATTTTTTGTCTATTCCGGCCCCGAAAAAACGAACCGCATAGCCCACTAAGAAGCCGATTCCTATTGCCATCCAGCTGATTTGGTATTGGGTTGCTACAGAGATTATCGCCCAGAGAATGGCAGCAAACAGCGCTGAAATGAATCCCCCAAATGCCGCAAAACCGAGGTTTTGGTGAATCCTAAGCTTAACTTTGACTTCTTCAGGTAATAATGCTATTGCCGCATCAGCAGGAAGGTCTTCACGATGCTCAAGTGTTTTTTCAATTTTTTTGGTCTCATCAATTTGGAAAGAAATACAGCTTCCCACGAAATCAGCTGGTTTTGCTGTCAAATTGCAAATGATGCCTTGTTGTGGATCAAACTTTCGGTTAAGGCAAATAGAACAATACTGTAACTGATTTTTTCTGTTCATAGTGGTTGGGGTAAAGCATTGAAAAATAATGATTTTCAGCTTTATCTAAAATATTAGTGTAAAAAATATTTCTTACCACTTTACCTTGACTAACATAAAGCTTTTTCAGCCTAGCTTCCTTCTAATTTTTCACCTTTGGAAGCAAGGGTGGCAATTTTAATTAACCTGTTTTCCCGAACCTTTGCGGTCTTCGCCAATTTGATCCACCCAAGCACAAACCGCTTACTTGAAGGGTTGATGCTGAGAAAAAATTCTGTTGCGCCTTCATATCTACTTAGAACTTCCTTTAGATCTGCAGGGATAATAAGCTTGTCGACATCATCCATAAAATCCCAAAGACCTTCTTCTTTTGATTTGGCAATTGACCGAAAGCCGCCTTCTTGCATTTTACCTTCCGCAATCAGCTTAGCTGCTCTGGATTTATAAGTTCCTGCCAAGTGTTGGGCTTTGCGTGGTGATACCAGTTGCATGGTTCGGTTACTGTCAAGCTTTCGTCTGATGCCATCTATCCACCCAAAGCATAGCAATTCATCCAAGACATCAGCTGTAGAAAGATATTTTTCTGGTATTGATTTTTTATAAGTCGCCAGCCATACACTATGAACTTGTAGGTGGTTTTGGTAAAGCCATTCCCTCAGTTCTTGGCGGGAAGACACCTCTATTTTTTGAAAATTGTCTGTTGCTACCATAATTGGAAATACAACAGCAAATAGCAACTGCTGTTTCGCTCCTGCACAAAAAAAATTAAGGGTGAAGCGTTTAATTTAGATAGCCTCGAACCTAGCCACTTGGCCCACTGCTAAGCTGGTTTTAGGCAAGTGAAGCAAAACAGATTGCCTCACAATCCAATGAACTGTTATTTCTCAGTAGGTAATTAGTTCCTTTCTAAACCCCAAAGCTGGTCTATTGCTCAACTAAAGCATGGAATCAAAATTTATCAATAGTGTATTAAATCCTGATTTTTTTTGTCTTTTCTGGATTTCATCAAATTGTTGGATGCAGAAAAATCAAAAAATATATAAATCCTTTAATTGAAAATGTTTTCAGTACATTATTTTGAATAACCAAATTATCCTTAAAAAACGCAAAATAATATTTTTA